>NZ_JBNGGE010000019.1:0-135345 GCF_049975785.1 Streptomyces sp. WG7 | reverse complement strand
AGCAGGTCGGCCTCGGAGACGACGCCGACCACCCGGTTCCCCTCGTCGATGACGGGGAGCGCACTGATCCGCTGCGTTCGCATGGTCCGCACGATGTCCTTGAACCCCGCCCCGGCGGCCAGCGCCACGACAGAACGGGTCATGACGTCACTCACGGTGTATACGGAGCCGTACATCGCTTCCTCCCGCACATATGGGCGGCGTTCTCCACGTGACCAGGATCGGCCTGTCCAGCCTGCGGCGGCTTGGGCCGAATGGGCCGTATCAGAGGGCCACCCGCCCTGCCGTCCCTCGGTCCGTGAGAAGTGGTTGTCGGTCCCGCCCTTCTTGCTCTTCGCCACCTGACACTCACGGCACATGAGCCCTGTGCTTTTGGTCGCGGGCCACGCGCTGGGGGCCGAACGACCCTGCGATGGGGCCCGGGTGACCCGTGCCGTAGCAGCCGCCTGTCGTACAGGCTGAAAGCAGGAGCCTCGAGGGAGGCCGGGAATACACCTTCGGCAGCTCTCGCCGGTCTCGAGCCGGACTGGGCGCTCGACATGACGCGCACCGTCACGGCGAGTGCCTGGTCACACGTCACCGAACTATGAGCCGCACGAGGCGAAGGGGACAGGACGATGAACATCAACATGACCACGGCTCTGGCCGTCGGCCACCGGGACCGGCTGATGCGCCTTGCCCGCGAAGTCTCTTTCGAGGCGGGCACCCGACTGTTCGAAGAGGGCCGGCCGGCCGACCGGTTCTGGGTCATCCGCAGCGGCACCGTCACGCTCGACTCGCGGGTTCCCGGCCGGCGGGCCGCCGCCATCGAGTCGGTGAGTCACGGGGAACTCCTCGGCTGGTCCTGGCACTTTCCTCCGTACCAGTGGCAGCTGGGCGCCGAGGCGCTGAGCCCGGTGAGGGCCTGGGAGTTCGACGCGGAGGCCGTGCGGGCCATGTGCGCTCGCGATCCGGAGTTCGGGCGGGCCGTCGCCGCCTGGGTCGGCTCCGTGGTCGCCCACCGCTTGCAGGCAGCGCGGATTCGCCTGCTCGATCTGTACGCGCCCTACGGCAGCGGGCACCGGGTGTGAGTACGTCGCCCTGCACCGTCAGCCGAGCCAGTCGTGGTGCGCGGAGACGCCGGGTGTCCACCGTTTCGGTCCTGGACCAGCGCGGCTGCTGCACCCCGGAAGACGAAGGCTTCGCAGAAACCGTCGTCGGCACACGCGGCGCATCGAGGAGGAACCTCATGTCACATGGTCCGCATCTCGTGAGCGATGTCATGACGCACACCGTCGTGGCCGTGGGCCGCGGCGCCTCGTTCAGAGAGATCGTCGAGCTCATGCAGCAGTGGAAAATCAGTGCCCTGCCCGTGCTGGAGGGCGAGGGGCGTGTCGTCGGTGTCGTGTCGGAGGCAGATCTGCTGCCCAAGGAGGAGTTCCGCGACAGTGACCCTGACCGCTTCACGCAGTTGAGGCGGCTGCCCGACCTGGCCAAAGCGGGCGCACTGACCGCGGGCGAACTGATGAGTACACCGGCCGTCACCGTCCACGCCGACGCCACACTGGCGGAGGCCGCCCGGGTCATGGCACAGCGGCAGGTCAAGCGGCTGCCCGTCACCTCCGCCGAGGGGCTCCTCGAAGGCGTGGTCAGTCGCGCCGATCTCCTGAAGGTCTTCCTGCGGTCCGACGAGGAACTCGCCGCCGAGATTCGCCAGGAGATCGTATCCCCCCTCTTCGCCGCCTCCGCGCAACCTGTCCAGGTCCGCGTCTCCGGCGGCAGGGCGACGCTCAGCGGCCGCCTGCGGGACACCTCGTTGGTGCCCGTGGCCGCCCGCCTGGTCCGTGCAGTCGAGGGGGTGGTCGATGTCGAGTTCGATCTCTCGAACGACGATGTGGCATGTCAGGCGGACTGACACACCGGGCACGAAGCAGGACGCGCGACGCGCCTTCCGACCAAGGGGATTCGGAGGCGCGTCGCGAGTGCTGCAACCGGGAGCCAGCCCTCGGCCCGCAGGGTCAGTGTTCCTCCGTCGACGGTGGTTCCGACGTCCGCGCCGAAGCCGACGTCGGCATGTCCATACCGTAAAGAGTGCACCCGCCGACCAGCTCCCGGCCGGTGACCAGTTCCGGCTCGATGCGCACGAAGACTTCCACGGGCCAGGGCACCCACGACCGAGGACCGATGCGGACCAGGTGCTGATGTTCGTCAGGGTCGTTCACCACCGAGGCCGGGCCGGTGACGACGACGCTCCAGCCGCTGTGCGCCGCAGCGTCGACCTCGTCGGCTTCGAAGGCGACCACGGCGCCGTCGATGGCTCGGACCAGCTCCGAGGAGGCCGACGTGCGCAACAGCACGGCACCGCTCTCCTCCAGGAGGAAGTTGACCGGCAGGACGGCGGGCAGGGCTTCGCGTGTGTGCACGATGCGGCCCACCACCGCCGTGGCCAACCGACTCAGGCTCTCCTGCCGGTTCAGTTCGCGAAATCCGTCGTTGCGGTACATCAGCCGGTCGTCTTTCCGTGTGTCGTCCGGTGCGCGGACTCCCATCCTTCCCGGGGTGAGCGGCCGGCGGCGAGGGCCATCAGTCCCTGATCTGTCGCGGGACGGCCCTCGCCCCGGTGGGCCCGCCCTCCGAGGTATCCGCCGGTGCCGCGTTCACTATGCGGTGGCCTCGACGACCTCACGACGTGGTCCGCCCAGCACGACCTTCAGTGCGCCGGTGTCGGCGGCGCGGGCGAAGACGTCGTACGCCTCCTGCATGCGGTCGAGCGGGAAGGTGTGGGTGACCAGCCCGGCGGCGGGCAGGCGGCCGGCGGCCGCCATCCGCAACAGCGTGGGCGTGGAGTGGGTGTCCACCAGACCCGTGGTGATGGTGACGTTCTTGATCCAGAGGTCTTCGAGGTGCAGGGTCACGGGCTTGCCGTGGACGCCGACGTTGGCGACGCGTCCTCCGGGCCGCACCATGCGGGTGCACATCTCGAAGGTCTCGGGCACCCCCACCGCCTCGATGGCGACGTCCGCACCGAGCCCTTCGGTCAGGTCGGCGACCAGCTGCTCGGGGCTTTCCTGGGCAGCGGCGACCGCGTCCGCCCCTGCCTTGCGAGCGGCGTCCAAACGGGCTGTGGCCACGTCCACGGCGACGATCCGCTCGGGTGCCAGAAGCCGGGCCGTGGCGATGACGGCCAGACCCACCGGGCCGGCGCCGACCACCACGACGGTGTCCCCGGGACGGACCCGGCCGTTGAGCACACCAACCTCGTAGCCCGTCGGGAAGATGTCCGCCAGCAGCACGGCGTCCTGGTCGGTGACGTTCGCGGGCAGGGGGTGCACGGAGAAGTCCGCGTGCGGGACACGTACGTACTCGGCCTGGGTGCCGTCGATGAGGTGTCCGAGGACCCAGCCGCCACCGCCCCGGCACTGCCCGTACATGGCTTCCCGACAGTAGCGGCACCGTCCGCAGGCGCTGATGCAGGAGATCAGTACCCGGTCCCCCGGTCGCACCGAACGGACGTCCCGGCCCGTCTCGACGACCTCCCCGACCGCCTCGTGGCCGAGGACCGTCCCCGGCCGGACCTCGGGCACGTCGCCCTTCAGGATGTGCAGGTCCGTTCCGCAGACGGTGACGGCATCGACCCGCACGATCGCGTCCGTGGAGTCACTCAGAACCGGATCGGCTGCCTCTTCCCAGGCGGCCTGTCCGGGGCCGTGGAAGACATATGCCCTCATGTGTCCTCACCCTCTCGCTGTCCGCGGCGGAAACCGGGAGACTGCGAACGGCGACCCGCAGATGCGGTACGGGTCGCCGTCATCACAGGTTTTCGGCTCTTGCTTCCACCGTGCCTCTCTCCCTGCGCCGTGGCTTGGGCCGGACGGCCCCCGCGCTTCGCCGGCCGGTCCCGTCCGCTCACCAGCCACTCATCCGGTCACGTGCCCGTACGCGCATCTCTCGGGGATCCCTTCGCGAGCGTGCGAGGCAGGGCCGGTCGGTCTCTGGAGGCACCGGTCGGCCCATGACGTCGGCACGGGCCGACTGCCAGATTCGGAGGAGCTACGGACGAGGAGGTGGGGCTGATGGGAGTGCACGGAACTACGCGGAAGTGGCTGTGGCGCTGGCGCAGCAATCCCCTGCGGCGGGGCGACGACATCATCGAAGCCTGGATGGTGCTGGTGATGTGGGCGGTCATCGTGGGCGGAGGAGCCGTCGCCGGACTGGTGACGGCTCAGACGGCTCAGGACGGCTTCGCCCGGGAGCGTGCCGAACTGAACCCCGTACGGGCCGTCGTGCTGACGAACGCCGTGCGCAGCCCCGCGTCGGACGAGAGTTCGGCCTACCGGACCTCCGCGACCGTCCGCTGGCCGCGCTCGGACGGCACCTACCGCACCGGCCGGACGCTGGTGAGCAGCCAGGTACGGCCCGGCGCGCACGTCACGGTCTGGGTGGACGCCCGCGACAGGCTCGCCTCCCCGCCGGCCGGACCGGTCGACGCCCTCGTTTCGTCCGTGCTGCTCGGTCTCGGCTCCGCCTCCGTCCTCGCCGGCGCCGCTTTCGGTACGGCATCCCTCGCCCGGCGGCGCCTCGACCGACGGCGCATGGCCCAGTGGGACGCGGAGTGGCGGCTCGTCGGTCCGCGGTGGAGCCAGAGAGCGGGCTGAATCATCGGCGGGCGGAACGTGCGCCGTCCTCTCGGCCCCGGCAAGGCCCGACCGGCCCTCGTCCCCGAGGGCCGGTCGCCTCTGGTGCGGGCCGCGGCGGCGCGTTGCACTGGTACCAGGGCGGCGCACCCCCACAGCGCCGCCGCAGTACGGAGGAGGTGACGGCACATGCGTTACCACACCCACACGGACGGCCCGCCCCATCGGCCCGTCGATGTCGAGCGCACTGTGATTCCCGCGCACGGTCGTGACCGCCACGAGGCGGGCCACTGCGCCCTGAATGACGTCCGTGCGACGACCGCCGTCGACTCACCGGCCATCGATCCTGCTCCCCGCCGCCACCCGCCGCGGGACCACGCTGTGACGGTGCCCGCCGGGTCGGCGGAACTGACCGGGCGGCTGGCCGTGCCCGTGGCGGCCCGGGGCGTGGTCCTGCTCACCGGTGACCGTGTCTGGCAGGACTCCGCCGCCGCTTTTCACCGCGCCGGCCTGGGCACCTTGACACTGAGCCTGTGGCAGGCAGGGCGGCCGGCAGAGAGGCGCAACGTCTTCGATGTCGTCATGCTGGCTCGCCGCCTGGGTGCGGCCTGCGACTGGCTGCACGAGCGCATCAGCCTTCCTGTGGGCTGTGCGGCCGGCGGCACGTCGGCGGCCGCAGCGCTCGAGGCCGCTGCGGAACACGACACCCTGCGTGCGGTGGTCTGCGTCAGCGGGCGGCCAGGACTTGCCCGCCCGTCCGCGCTGGCCCGGGTGTCCGTTCCCGTTCTGCTGGTCACCGGTGACCTCGACCAGCCGCTGCTCAGCCGTAATCGGCTGGCCGCCGACTGGCTGCGCTGTCCCCACCGCGTGGTCGAGATACCGGGCGTCGCCGATCCCGTCTCCTCGGACGCTGCCCTGCAGCACGTCCTGTGGCTGACGACCGACTGGTTCACCGACCATGTGGCCGGGCGCGCCTGAGCATCCACACCGTTCGGCACGTGGTCATGACCGTGCCCCCGACGTCCGGTATACCGGACGTCGGGGGCACGACGGGCCCTGCCGCCCCGGTTGTTCACCGGTGCGCCATGGCACCGAGCTCCTTCGCCAGGCCCGCCGCCCAGGTCTCGATCGCGGCGAAGTCGCGGAAGTCACCGCCCTTGCCGTTGCGAAGGATCATGCGAGCGATGCGGCCCTGCGCGCCTTCGGTGAGGCAACCGCCGAAGGTGACATGCCCGCGGACGTCGAGCCTGGCCATGGCCCTCTTGACGCCCGGCACGGGCGGAATGTCCCGCTGCGAGGCCGTCGAGTCGAGCGGTCCGGAGCTGAAGAACCACACCGGCCGGTGCGCCAGAGCTCCGCGGTGCCGCCCTACGAAGCGCCTGGCGTCCTTGTGCCAGCGCCCGGCGTACAGGGCACCGCCGACCACCACGGCCTCGTAGTGATCCAGGTCCGTCACCGACCGGGCGGGCCACGCCTCGGCCGTGATCCCCGCTGTCCGCAGCACCTCCGCGACGGTCTCGGCGATCTTCACCGTTGATCCGTTGGTCGACCCGTAGGCGACCAGCACCCTCTGTTCCATGGTGGTCCGCCTCCTCTCACAGGCGCCGCAGCCAGTCGTCCGCGACGCCGCCCGGCACCGTTGTGTCATCCCGGAATTCGGCGTCGTCGAAGCGGTGGGTGAGCCTGTCGACGACGTCGACGACTCCGTCGGTCTTGCGGGTCATGGCCACCGCTATCTCGGTCTCGCTCTTCCGCTCCAGCTGGCCTTCCAGCGTGACGACTCCCTCGGTGACGGTGACGTCAACGCTGCCGTTGACCAGCCACAGTCCGCGTTGCAGTACCTCGCGGATCACTTCCTCGCGGATCTCGGCGTCGGGGCGCAGGAAGGTCCCCAGCAGGTCGTGCCGGGTGACGATGCCGACCAGGCGGTCGTCCTCGTCGAGTACCGGGAGCCGGTTGACCCGGTGCTCGACCATGGTGCGGGCGGCCTCCACCACTGTGTCCTCGGCATGCACGCTGACGGCGGGCGCGGTCATCAGGCGGCCGGCCGTGCGGGCCCGGGCCTTGGCCGCCCGCCGGCGGGCGCGCGGGGTGAGGTGCGCGCGGAACCGCGGGGGCGGCTCCCAGGCGAGCGGTGTCGCGGCCTGGTGGAGCATCAGGTCCGTCTCGGAGACGACGCCGATGACGTGCTGGTCGTCGTCCACCACGGGCAGTCCGCTGACGCGGTGTTCCGAGAGCAGCCTCGCCACCGCTTTGAAGGGGGTGCCGTACTCGGCGCGGATCACCTCGGTGGTCATCACGGAGCCGACCTTCTGGTTCCTCATGTCCGTTCCTCCTCAGCGCAGTCGGCGCAGATAGGGGTCCCGCGGCCGGCGGGGCAGCAGGCGTATCCGCGTGTCGAGAACAGTGATCCCGCCGGGTGTGGCGAGGACCGGGTTGAAGTCGGCCTCGGCGAGCTGCGGCAGGTCCACGGCCATCCGGGACAGCCGGTGCAGTACCTGCTCCAGCCCCTCCAGGTCGACGGGGCCGCCTCCTTGCGTGCCGAAGAGCAGCGGAGCGCAGCGTGGCGCGGTGATCAGGTCGTGCACGTCCTGACCGGTGAGCGGGGCGAGGCGGGCGGCGTGGTCGGCGAGCACCTCGGTCGCCGTGCCGCCCAGGCCGAAGACGACGAGGGGACCGAAGACACCGTCCTGCACGACGCCGGTGAACAGTTCGGTGCCGCGGGGTGCGAGTGGCTGGACGACGACCGCGGTCATGAGTCCTTCGAACCGGGTCCGCAGGTCCTGGAAGGCGGCGCGTACCTGGGCCTCGCCGCTCAGGTCGAGGTGGACGGCGTGCTGGAGGCTTTTGTGCACGAGTCCGGGCCAGTGTGCCTTGAGGACCACTCGGCCGTCGGTGCCGCGCAGGCGCTCGGCGGCGCGTACGGCGTCGTTCTCGGTCTCGGCCCAGGCCCAGGGCTGCTGAGGGATGCCGTAGCAGGAGAGGAGTTCGGCGCAGGCACGCGGGTCCAGCCAGCCTCCTTCCGGTCGCTGGGCGAGGAAGTCGTCCGCCAGGGCGTGCGCGCGGGAGGTGTCGATGTCGTCCGGGTCCGGGACGGTGCTGACGGGCCGGGTGAGCCAGGCGGCCCGTCGGGCGGCGTGCGCCAGCGCCCGTGCCGCCGCCTGCGGTTCGGCGTACGAGGGGATCGCCTCGCCGTCGGTGACGGGCAGCAGGGTGACCGGCAGGTCCTGTTCCAGACGTACGACGATGACGGGCTTGGCCCGGCGGCCCGGCCCTCGGGTGACGGCCCGGACCAGGTCGTCGCCCGTCGCGGCGGCGACCGCGGTGGGGACGAGGGCCACCAGGACCGCGTCGACGGACGGGTGACCCGCGAGCCGCTCGACGCAGGTGTGCAACGCGTCCTCGGTCACGGCGGCGGTGGCGTCCACGGGGTTGCCGACGGCTGCGCCGGCGGGAAGCGCGGCGAGCAGGTCGTCGGCCAGTTCGGGGCTGGGCGGGTTGAGGGTCAGGCCGGCTTCGGCGCAGGCGTCGGCGGCCAGGACTCCCGCGCCGCCGGCGTTGGTGAGCACGGCGACGCGGGTGCCGGCCGGCAGGGGCTGTGCGTGCAGCAGGGCCGCGGCTTCCAGCAGCTCGCCGACGGAGCGGGTCGCGGTGACGCCGGCCTGGGTGAACAGTGCCTGGCGGGTCATGGTGCCGGTGGCCGCTGCGGCGGTGTGGGAGGCGGCGGCGCGGCGGCCGGCATCGGTGCGTCCGGCGTCGACGGTCAGTACCGGCATGCGCCGGGTGACCCGCCGGGCGGTGCGGGAGAAGGCCCGCGGGTTGCCGAAGGACTCCAGGTGGAGCAGGGCGAGGTCGGTGTGGCCGTCGCTCTCCCACCACTGGAGCAGGTCGTTGCCGCTGACGTCGTACTTGTCGCCGAGCGACGCGAACGTGGAGACGCCGATGCCGAGCCGGGACAGTCCCTCCAGCAGGGCGATGCCGATGCCGCCGGACTGCACGGCGACCCCGGCGGTCCCGGCGCGGGGGTGTGCGGCGGCGAAGGTGGCGTCGAAGCGGTACCCGGGATCGGTGTTGGCCACGCCGAGGCAGTTGGGGCCGACCAGGCGCATCCCGTGGGTCCGGCACGCGGTGAGCAGGGCCTCGGCCTGCTCCGTGTCCAGTCCGGCGGAGACCACGACGAGGGCGCGTACGCCCGCCTTGCCGCACTCCTCGGCGACGGCCGGCACGGTCCCGGCGGGACTCGCCACGACGACCAGGTCGGGGACGACGGGAAGGGCGCCGAAGCAGGGGTAGGACGGTACGCCGAGGATGGCGGTGGTGGCGGGATTGACCGCGAACAGGCGGCCGGTGAAGCCGTCCTCGTGAAGGTGGTGCAGCAGGGCGCGTCCCACCGAGCCGGGACGGCGACCGGCCCCGACGACGGCGATGGAGCGCGGCTTCAGCAGCGGCTCCAGGCTGGCCACGTCGGCGGTCCGTCCCCGCGCCTCCGAGGCCGTGAGGTAGGTCTCGTCGACGTGCAGGTCGATGGCGCAGTGCACCTCGGGGCCGTCGAAGTGCCGGGTCGCGGTGAGGCCGAGGTCGGCGAAGAGCCGCAGTACCTCGTGGTTGTCGCTGAGGGCGTCGGCGGTGAAGGCGGTGATGCCGTCGGTCCGGGCGGCCGAGACGAGGTGCTCGACGAGCAGGGTTCCTACGCCCCGGTGGTGCAGGCCGTCGGCGACCGCGACGGCGAGTTCGGCGGTGTGCGGCGCGTCGGCGGCGGCGTGGTACTCGACGAGGCCGAGGACCTGTCCGGCGCGTTCGGCGAGCAGGGCCCGGTGCCCACGCCGGGGCGGTCCGCACACGTTGTCCGCGGCCAGGGCGGCCGAGCGGGGACCGGCGGAGAAGAACCGCAGGCGGCGGTGGTCCGGGGACATCTCCGCGTAGAGCCCCTCCAGTTGGTCGTGGTCCCCGGGCTCGACGGCCCGGATACGGACGGTGGTGCCGTCCGTGAGCAGCGCGTGGACTGCGGGGCGGTGTGGCGTGTCGTCCTTCATGGCGGTTCTCCTTCGAGCCGCTCGGGTCCTTGGCCTGTCGAGCGTCTGTCACGACGTCGGTCGCGCCCAGGGACTGACCGGGGGTGCCCGCGGGGCCGGTCGGCCCCCGGTCGCCCGCCGGTCGTCCCGGGCGGCGGCTCCGGGCAGTCACGCCATGTCGGGTACGACCGCGACCGGGCAGGCGGAGTGGTGCAGGAGCGTGTGGGCGACCCGGCCGAGGCGGTGCCCGAACTGCCCGGGACGCCGTCGGCCGAGGACCAGCAGGTCCGCCTCGTGCGAGGCGGTCAGCAGCACTCGGCGGGCGGGCCCCTCGGCCGTGTGGCGGCGCAGGCGTACGTCCGCCGGGGCGTCGGCGAGCGCGGCCTCCAGTTCCTTGGCCGCCCGTTCCTCGTGCACCCGCTCGGGCGTGCCCGTGAGCAGCGGGTGGTCGACCGTGTCGTGAGTGGGGCATCGCCATGCCCGTACGGCGTCCAGAGCGGCGCCGCGCCGCCGGGCCTCCTCGTAGGCGAAGCGCACCGCCGCGGTGGGTGCGTCGGCCACGCCGACGACTATGCGGCCGCGTCGGCCGTCGGCGGCCCGGTTGTCGTGGTTTCCGCGGATCACGATGACCGGACAGTCCGCCGTCGTGGCCACGGCCAGGCTGACGGAGCCGAGCAGGAGGTCGGCGAGTTCGCCGCGCCCGCGGGTGCCCACGATCACGGCAGAGGCGTTGCGCGCTTCGCGCAGGAGGACGTACTCCGGTTCCTCGGCCACCGCCGCGGTGGTGACGGCGAGGTCCGGGTGGTGACGACGGGCTCGGCGGGTGGCGACGACGAGGATGTCGTCGGAGGTGACGCGACCGGACGGCTTGCCGAGCTCGCGGGCGAGGGAAGCGCCCTCGTAGTGGTCCCAGCGGTAGGCGTGGACGATCCGCAGGGGGACTCCGTGCAGGGCGGCCTCGTCGGCCGCCCAGTCGACGGCCCGCAGGCTCGACTCGGAGCCGTCGACTCCGACGACCATGGGCAGGTACATCGTTCTCAGCCTCCCGCGTTGAGGTCGAACACGATCCGGGCCTTGACCTGTCCGCCGAGGACCTCGTCGATGCAGTCGTTGACGGCGGCGAGCGGGCGGGTCTCCCGGATGACCTTCGTGCGGCCCTCGGCATGGAGCTGGAAGACCTCGGCGAGGTCCTGCCGGGTGCCGACGATGGAGCCGATGACCGAGGTGCCGTTGAGGACGGTGTCGAAGATCGGGACCTGGAGGGTGCCGTGCGCCGGCAGGGCGACCATGACGAGTCTCCCGCCGCGCCGCAGGCCGGAGTTGACGGCCTGGAAGGCGGCCGGGTTCACTGCGAGGGCGAGGGCGGCGTGCGCGCCGCCGTGTCGTTTCAGCTCGACGCCGACGTCCTGGGTGCGGGCGTCGATGACGATGTCCGCACCGAGCTCCCGGGCCAGTTGCAGCTTGTCGTCGGTGACGTCGATCGCGGCGACCCGGGCCCCGGCGATCTTCGCGTACTGCACCGCGAGGTGCCCGAGTCCGCCCACGCCCGAGATGGCGACAAGCTGGGCGGGCCGGACGTCCGCGACCTTCAGCGCCTTGTAGGTGGTGACGCCCGCGCAGGTGAGCGGGGCGGCGTCGAGGGCGCTGACGCCCTCGGGCACCGGCTGGGCGAAGTCGGCCCAGGCCAGCATCTTCTCGGCATACCCGCCGTCGCAGCCGTACCCGGTGTTGACCTGGTCCTCGCACAGGGTCTCCCAGCCGGACCGGCAGTGCTCGCACCGTCCGCATGCCTTGCCGAGCCAGGGCACGGCGACGCGTTGTCCGACGGCGAGGTGGGACACGCCGGCGCCCAGCTTCTCGACCAGGCCGACGCCCTCGTGCCCGGGGACGAACGGCGGGGTGGGCTTGACCGGCCAGTCGCCGTGCGCGGCGTGGATGTCGGTGTGGCACAGGCCGGATGCCTCGACGGCTACGAGCACTTGCCCCGGGCCGGGCTCCGGATCGGGCCTGTCCTCGATGACCAGGGGCTTGCCGAACTCCCGGACGACCGCTGCCTTCATGGTCCTGCTCCTTCTGTGCTTGCCTTCGGTGGGCCGCGTCAGTCGTGCGCGACGACGGCGACGGGGGTGGTGGCGTGGTGCATGACCGCGTGGGCCACGGCGCCGATGTGCATGCCGAACGGGCTGCGGCGGATGCGGCGGCCGACGACGACGAGGGACGCCTCGTGGGCCGCGTCCACGAGGTGGTTGGCGGGGCTGCCGAGCCTGGACTGTTCGGTCACCTCGACGTCCGGGTACTTCTCCCGCCACGGCCGGAGCGCTTCGGTGAGGGCGGCGGCCTGCTCGCGGATGATGTCCTCGCGGGGGTCGACGCCGGCGGCCAGGCTGTAGACGTAGTAGGGCGGCAAGTTCCAGGCCGTGACGACGGTCAGCGTGGCCTCTCGGCGCCGGGCTTCCTCGAACGCGAAGGCGATGACCGTCTCATCGGGGCTGTCGGTGTCCAGGCCCAGGACCACGGGCCGGAAGCCGGTGGCGGCGGACGGTATGCCGGTGGGGTCCTTGACGTGTTCGTCGGCGGCCTGTTCGCCGGCCCGGACGAGTACAACCGGCACCTCGGCACGTGCGACCACGGACTGGCCGACGGACCCGACCAGGAAGCCCGTGAGGCCGCTCAGGGCACGCGAGCCCAGCACCAGCAGTTCCGCGTCGCGAGCGGCTTCGAGCAGCACCTCCGCCGGGGCTCCGGCCCGCTGCTCGGTGGTCACCTCGACGCCGGGGTGTCGCAGCCTCAGCCCTTCGGCGGCTTCCCGGGGGATGCGCTCGGACCAGTGCTGGTGTGTTTCGGCGCCGAGGAGCGGGGCCTGGGCCATGGGCTCCGGTACCGGCTGCCACACGTGAAGCAGTCGTACCGGCATCTGGCGCAGCGCGGCTTCGCGGGCCGCCCACTCTGCGGCTGCCCGGCTCTCGGACGAGCCGTCGAGTCCTACGGTGATCGTGCGGGCCATGCCGGCCACCTCCTGTGTCATTGGTTCTGTTCTCAGCGTCTCTTCGGGCGGTCCCGGGGGGTAGGGGCCTGTGGTCCCGGGGTGGGGCCGACGGTCCCTGCCGGCAGGCTGGTGGGGCGGGTCCTTGGGTGGTCCCGCCCCACCAGTCGTGTTCAGCGCAGCCACGCGTGGTCGCGGACGACGGGGAGCCGCGCCCACCACCGGCCCAGCCCGAAGACGTTCCCGGCCGAGACCGCGGCCAGGACGATCAGCACCACCGCATACACCAGGTGGTAGTCGGCGAACGGGTTCGTCGACATGCTCGCCGACCCGTCGGACAGGTGCTTGGCCGGCGGCCACTCCGCCACCCACATCAACGCCATCATCACCGTCCCCGCCAGCGCCGCCAGACGCAGCGCCACCCCCGCGGTCAGAGCCAGCCCGATCCCCAGCAGACCCAGCATGAACAGCCAGTCCGCCCACGCCGCCCCGGCCCACGAGTGGAACGTCGACTCCATCGGACCGACGGCGACATGCCCCAGGAAGCCCTCCGTGGGCGAACCACCGTCGACCCAGCCCTTCCCGGACGCGGTGGCGTAACCGAACCCGAACGTCTTGTCCAGGAACGCCCACAGGAACACGAACCCCATCAGCACCCGGGCCGAAGCGAACGCACAGGCCCGTGCGGTACGCGTGCCGGCCTCCGCCGACTCGGCCGCCCCCGGTGCGGAAGCCGCGCCGTTCCGGCGGAACGACGGCAGGCGGAAACCCGAACTACGGTGCGAAGGCTGGTGCACGGCCATGACAGTGACTCCTTCGGAGAAGATCCGGCTGGTTCCGGACACCACTCACTCTCCCGGCTTCCACCACCCCGCACCCGACGCCGAAGGTCCACACCCCAGGGACTCAACAGCCCCAATCCACAGGGACCTTCGGCCACCACGGAACGACAAGGCCGAACGGTGCCGGGCGGTGACCGGACGGCCCCTTACGCGCGCGCCGGCGGGGGGCAAAGGCTGGGGAGGGTTCACCCACCAGCCCAGCCGCCCTCGGACGCGGGCGGGAAGGAGTTCCGATGAGCTCGACAACCCTCGACGCTCCGGCCGTGGAGCGGCTGGTCGCGGCGGCCGTGGCCGCGCCGTCCCTGCACAACACCCAGCCCTGGCGCTTCCGGCTCGATACCGACACTCGCACGGTACGGATCGACGCCGCCGCTGACCGGGCGCTGCGCCACACCGACCCGGTGGGCCGCGCCGTGCATGTGTCCGTGGGCTGCGCGGTTCTCAACCTGCGTGTCGCCGCCGCCCACTTCGGCTGGGAGCCGGTGACCCGGCTGCTCCCGTGCCCGGACCGTCCCGCTCTGCTCGCCACAGTGCGGCTCGCCGAAGCGGTGCGTGGTGCGCCGTCGACCGGGTTGTACGAGGCGGTGTGGCGCAGGCACAGCAGTCGTTTCCCCTTCTCCGGGCGACCGCTGCCGTCGGACCTGCTCGCCGAGCTGGCCGAGGCCGCCCATCTGGAGGGCGCGACCCTGCGTTTCCCGGGGCGCAACGACACCGAACGGGTGTTGCGCGCCACGCGGGAGGCGGAGTGGCGCAACCGGGCGGATGCCGACCGCGCAGCCGAGAGCCGCCGACTCGTCGATAGCCCGCACTCGCAGTCGCTGGGACTTCCGTCAGCGGCCTTGGGCCCGCAGGACGCGCTGGACCGCATGCCGATGCGGGACTTCGGGGCCCACCGGCACCCGGAGGTGCTGCCCGCCCGTGCCTTTGAGACGCGTCCGACGCTCGCGCTGCTGTCCACGGCACACGACCGGCGGACGGACTGGCTGCGGGCCGGCCAGGCCCTGGAACACGTGCTTCTGCTGGCCACCCGGCGCGGAGTGCGCGCGTCGCTTCTTCACCAGGCCATGGAGTGGCCCGATCTGCGCCGGGCCCTCGACGGTCTGCCGGCCGACGGTCCTCGCGTGTACACGCAGATGGTGATCCGGCTCGGGTACGGGCCCGAGGGTCCCGCGTCACCGCGCCGCCCGGCCGAGGAGGTAGTGGAAGCCGACGTGTGAACACGCGTGCCGCCCGGTCCCGTCGACGACGCGGCCGGGCGGTGCTCTTCCCGAGTCGATCAGCGTGAGCACTCCATGCCCGTCTGCCACGCGTGTCACCCCGCGTCGACGTGCCCGTGTTCCACGGCCTGTGGTGTCTCCGCACTTTCCGGCTCGCATCGGACGTGCACCCGCATGTCGGGAGCGTCGGCCAGTGTGTTGCTCACCGTGCAGTGCGAGACCACCGCACGCAGCGCGGCCAACCGCTCGGCGGGCAGCGACGGGGCGTGGACGGTCATCGACAGGGAGGCGACCCGTGCGGGGCGGTCGTCGGCCATGCGGAAGTCCGCCCGGACGGTGAGGCCGTCCCGGCTGAGGCCATGCCGGTCCAGGTACCGGCCCGCGTAGTGCGCGGTGCAGGAGGCCACGGACGCGATGAAGAGTTCCACGGGCGTGGGCGCCGTGTCCCTGCCACCGGCGGTCCGTGGCTGGTCGACGGTCAGGATGTGTCCCCGTACCCGCACTTCGAAGGCGTCGCCGGCGACAGGCGTCACGTCGACGCGTCCGGCCGGCCCGTCAGGGGCGGGCTCCACGGCGGCGGCCTGGAAGAGCAGCAGACCGGCCAGGCGCCGCGCCTCCTCGGCCGTCAGCGACAGCCACGGGGCCCGGCTGTCGTGCGGGGCACGGGCAGTGTCCAGGACGACGCGTCCCAAGGAAGCCGGGAGATTTTGGGGCGCGAGTCGTGTGACGTTGATGGTGCGTCCGCAGCGGCTGGTCATCTTCATGACGTCTCCCGGCCGGGTGCCTTGCCCTCGAGCCTGAAGCGTGCTCGACGCGGCTGCTCCGCCCACCCGAGCCGGGCCGGCGGGCCGGGCCGGCCCCGGTCGTCCGCCTCGGCACCTCAATGGGACCGCGGTCGCGGTCCGCCGTCATGGGCCGGGGGACCCGCGCGCCGTGTGCCGATGGTCCCGGTGTGCCAGTCCCCGTTCGGCAGGGGCCTCAACGCGCCGCTCGCCCGCAGGCACCGTGCGTCACCGGGCGGACCGGCCGCTCTCGGCCGCGTCCGGCAACTGCGCCAGCGGCGCGTGCCACACCAGCCGCGTCCCCTTGCCGCCGGGGCTTTCCAGCTCCAGGTCGCCGCCGAGCTTCCGCGCTCGCTCGGCCATGTTGGTCAGACCGCTGCGGCGGCCTCCGTCCGGAATGCCGACGCCGTTGTCCGTGACCGTCAGGCGGACCTGCTTGCCGTCCGTCTCCAGCACGACGTCGGTGCGGTCGGCGCCGGCGTGCCGGGCGACGTTGGTCAGGGATTCGGTGAGGACGGCCATGACGTGGTCGGCGGTCTGGGCGGGCACGTGCGTGTCGAGCAGGCCCTCCATGCGGACGCTGGGCGCGAAGCCGAGGAGCGGGGCGGCCTCGCCGATCGCGCGCACGGCGCGCGAGCGCAGGCCGGGCGCCGCGTCGTCGTCGCGGGAGCGGAGGCCGAAGATCGTCGACCTGATGATCTTGATGGTCTCGTCGAGGTCGTCCACGGCCCGCAGGATCCGCTCGGAGGCCATGGCGTCCTGGACGCGGCGACCGGCGCTCTGCAGGGTCATGCCGGTGGCGAAAAGCCGTTGGATGGCCAGGTCGTGCAAGTCGCGGGCGATCCGGTCGCGGTCCTCCAGCAGGGTGATCTGTTCGGCGTCCGCGCGTCGTTCCGCCAGTTCCATCGCGACGGCGGCCTGGGCGGCGAAGACCTGGAGCGGCTCGGTCTCCTTCTCGGAGAACTCCCGGCCGCCGGACTGCCGGACCAGCAGCACCACACCGCGGGCCTCGTCGCCCGTGCCGATCGGCACGGCGACGGCCGGTCCGAGCCCTGCGAAGCGTGGCGGACCGGCTGAGACCCGGGAGTCGCACGAGACGTCCGGGCTGCTGACCGGTGCCCGCTGGACGAACGCCTGCCCGATGAGCGTGCCCTCCGTAGGCAGTACGATCCCGCGCCATGCGTCGGCCTCCTGGCCGATGGCGAGTTCGACGGCGAGGTTGTCGGTTCCGCTCACCGGCATGGCCACCACACTCAGGGCGGAAGCGGTGATCTCCCTGGCGCGTTCGGCGATCAGCGGCAACACCCCACCCTGGTCCGCGCCGGACATCAGGGTGTGAGTGATCTCGGCGTTCACCTGGAGCCAGCGCTCGCGCAGCCGGGACTCCTCGTAGAGACGGGCGTTGTCGATCGCGACGCCGGCCGCCACGGCCAGCGTCGCCAGCACCGCCTCGTCGTCCTCGTCGAACTGCTGCCCGCCGCGCTTCTCCGTCAAATACAGGTTGCCGAAGATGTGGTCACGCACCCGGATCGGTACGCCGAGGAAGGTGTTCATCGGCGGGTGGTGGGCCGGGAACCCGTAGGAAGCGGGGTGGTCGGAGAGCTTGGTCAGGCGCAGCGGCTCGGGGTGGCGGATCAGCTCGCCCAGGATGCCGTGGCCCTCCGGGTAGGGGCCGATGCGCGCGATCTGCTCCGCGTCGACGCCCACCGTGTGGAAGGCCGACAGCCGCTTGCCGTCCGGACCGATCACCCCCAGCGCCGCGTACTCCGCGTCGACCAGGGCCGCCGCGGCCTCGACGATGCTGCGCAGCGCCTGCTCCAGGTCGAGCTCGCGGCCGACCGACAGCACGGCCTCCAGGAGGCTGTGGACCCGGTCCCGGGTGCCGCGTGCCGCGTCCAGCCGGGCCTGCAGTTCCTCCAGCAGCTCGTCCAGCCGCAGCTGGGGCAGCCGTACCCGTGCCTCGTGGGCCTCCTCGGCGTTCTCCACCGCTGCTCCTCCAACGCCTCACCGCATGTCGGCAGCCTTACCGTGCACCTGCCACGGTAGCGGCTCGAACAGGGAGACGATAAAGGATCAGCACAGCCGCAGGGCCGACTGGCCGGAACCGTCAGCTCCGGGGCAGTCGGGCCGCGACGTACGAGGTGAGGTCGAGCAGGCGGTTCGTGTAGCCCCATTCGTTGTCGTACCAGCCGAAGACCTTGACCAGTTCTCCGTGGGTCTGGGTGAGGGGGGCGTCCAGGACGCAGGAGGCGGGGTCGCCGACCACGTCGCGGGAGACGATCGGGGCGTCGGACACCCGCAGGACGTCCTTCAGCGGTCCCTCGGCGGCCTCGCGGTAGGCGGCGTTGATCTCCTCCGCGCTCACCGCCCGCTCGAGTACCACGGTCAGGTCGGTCAGCGAGCCGTCGTCGACCGGAACGCGTACGGCGCTGCCGTCCAGCGTGCCCGCCAGCTCGGGCAGGACCAGGCCGACGGCGCGGGCGGCGCCGGTGGTGGTGGGGATGATGTTGACCGCCGCAGAGCGGCCCCGGCGCAGGTCCTTGTGGGGGCCGTCCAGGACCACCTGGTCGTTGGTGTAGCCGTGGATCGTGGTCATCAGTCCCTTGACGACGCCGAAGCGCTCGTCGAGGACCTTGACCATGGGAGCCACGCAGTTGGTGGTGCACGAGGCGTTGGAGATCACGTGGTGGTTCTCCGGGTCGTACGTGCCCTCGTTGACGCCCATGACGATCGTGGCGTCGACGTCCTTGCCGGGCACGGACAGGAGTACCTTGCGCGCGCCGGCCGCCAGGTGCAGGCCGGCCTGCTCACGGGTGCGGAAGCGGCCGGTGGACTCGATCACCACGTCCACGCCGAGGCCGCCCCAGTCCAGCGCGGCCGGGTCACGCTCGGCGTTCACCGCGATGCGGTGTCCGTCCACGGTCAGCGAGGTCTCGTCGTGCTCGACGGGGCGGTTCAGCCGGCCGTACGTCGAGTCGTACGTCAGCAGGTGCGCGAGCGCCGCCGGGGAGGTGACGTCGTTGACCGCCACCACCTCCAGCGGCGCTGCCGCGGCGCCGGTGCGTTCCAGGACGCACCGCAGGTAGTTCCGGCCGATCCGGCCGAAGCCGTTGATACCCACTCGCACGGTCATGTCTTCCGTCCTCCCCTTGGTGCGGCGATGCCCGGCGGTGTTCCCGGACCGCTCTCAGCCTGCCGCCCGGGAGTCCGTGCGGGTATGGGCCGGGCGGGGGCGGGCCGTGGGGACCTTCGGCCCCCCACGGGACCGGGTGCGGGGCCGAGCGAGGGACTCGGCCCGTTACTGGCCTTCGCCGCGCATCCGGTCGCGTGCCTGGGTGGCGATGACGGCGGCCTGGATACGGCGTTCCACGCCGAGCTTGGCGAGCAGGCGGGAGATGTGGTTCTTGACCGTCTTCTCGGCCAGGTAGAGCCGCTGGCCGATCTGCCGGTTGGTGAGCCCTTCGCCGATCAGTTCGAGGATCTCGCGTTCCCGGTCGGTGAGGCCCGGCAGCATCTCCGGCTCCTCGGCCGGCTGCTGCCCGCCGCCCCGCAGCCGTGCCATCAGCTTGGTCGTGGCGCTGGCGTCCAGCAGCGACTGGCCGCGGGCCACCGTGCGCACGGCCGAGACCAGGTCCGAGCCCTGGATCTGCTTGAGGACGTATCCGGCCGCCCCCGCCATGATCGAGTCCAGCAGCGCCTCCTCGTCGTCGAAGGAGGTCAGCATCAGGCAGGCCAGGTCCGGCATCCGCGACCGCAGCTCGCGGCAGACGGTCACGCCGTCTCCGTCGGGCAGGCGCACGTCGAGGACGGCCACGTCGGGGCGCAGGGCGGGGACCCGGACCAGCGCCTGTTCCACCGTCGCGGCTTCTCCGACCACGGTGATGTCCGGTTCGTCGTCCAGCAGGTCGTGCACCCCGCGTCGTACCACTTCGTGGTCGTCCAGGAGGAAGACCCTGATCGGGCTTCCCGTGCTGTCGCCCTGCTCGCTGTGCGCCATCGAATGCTCCTCGCCATGCCTCGGTCTGTGTCGGAATCCTTTCTTCCCAGGATGGCCGAGGTCCAGGGCCGGTCGGCCCCGATTTCGCCTGCGTCAGTGGGCCATGAGGCCGCGCTCGCGGAACTGGCCACGCACCCGGTCCACCAGCGCCCGATCGGGGACCGGGGCGTCCCGCAGGGGAAAGGGGATGCCCAGGGCGTCGTACTTGGCGGCGCCGAGCTTGTGGAACGGCAGGATGTCGACCCGCTCCACGCAGGCGAGGCCGGAGAGGAATCCGGCGAGTCCGTCGACGGCCTCCTCGTCGTCGGTCCAGCCGGGCACCAGGACGTACCTGATCCACACGCGCTTGCCCAGCCCGTCGAGACGGGTGGCGAAGTTCAGGGTGGGGGCGAGGGCGCCGCCCGTCAGCTTCCGGTACGTCGGGACGTCGAACGACTTGATGTCCAGCAGCACCAGGTCGGTGTCGGCCAGGAGCGTGTCCGTGGCGCGGGCGCCGAGGAAGCCGGAGGTGTCGAGGGCGGTGTGCAGGCCGGCCTCCTTGCAGCGGCGCAGGACCGCCGCGGTGAAGGCCGGCTGGAGCAGGGGTTCGCCGCCGGTGAGGGTCACTCCCCCGCCGGCCGTGACGAGGAAGTCCCGGTACTTGTCGATCTCCGCCATCACCTCGTCGACGGTGGCCTCCCGGCCGTCTCGCATGTGCCAGGTGTCGGGGTTGGCGCAGTAGAGGCAGCGCAGGGGGCAGCCGCTGGTGAAGAGGACGAACCGGGTCCCGGGACCGTCCACGCCGGTGGACAGGTCCCAGGAGTGGACGCGGCCGGTGACCGATCCCGCTGCCACGGTCGGGGGCATCGTGCTCACAGCGATCCGTGGAAGGTGCGGCTGATCACGTCGAGCTGCTGCTCGCGGGTCAGGCGGACGAAGTTCACCGCGTAGCCGGAGACCCTGATCGTCAGCTCGGGGTACTTCTCCGGGTGTTCCATCGCGTCCTCCAGCACGGCGCGGTCCAGCACGTTGACGTTCATGTGGAAGCCGCCCGCGGACATGTAGGCGTCGAGGATGCCGACCAGGTGGCCGGCCCGCTCCTCGGGGACGTGGCCCAGCCCTTCCGGGGTGATCGTGGTGGTCAGGGAGATGCCGTCGCGTGCCGCCTCGTAGGGCAGCTTGGCCACCGAGAGGGCGGAGGCGGCCACGCCGTGCTGGTCGCGGCCGTTCATCGGGTTGGCGCCGGGCGCGAAGGGCTGTCCGGCGCGGCGACCGTCGGGGGTGTTGCCGGTGTGGTGGCCGTACACGACGTTGGAGGTGATGGTCAGCACCGACTGCGTGTGTTCGGCGTCGCGGTAGGTGGGGTGCTCGCGCACCTTCGCCATGAACGACTCCACGAGGGTGACGGCGAGGGCGTCGGCCCGGTCGTCGTTGTTGCCGTACGCCGGGAAGTCGCCCTCGGTGTGGAAGTCCACGGCCAGTCCGGTCGCGTCACGGATGACCTTGACCCGGGCGTGCTTGACGGCGGAGAGGCTGTCCACGGCGACGGACAGGCCGGCGATGCCGCAGGCCATGAAGCGGTGCACCGGGTGGTCGTGCAGGGCCATCTCGATGCGCTCGTAGGCGTACTTGTCGTGCATGTAGTGAATGACGTTGAGTGCGTCGACGTAGGTCTGGGCCAGCCAGTCCAGTACGCGGTCATAGGCGGCCGACAGCTGGTCGTAGTCCAGGTACTCGCCGGTCAGCGGGGGCATCTCCGGGGTGATCTGGTCGCCGGTCATCTCGTCCCGGCCGCCGTTGACGGCGTACAGCAGCGCCTTGGCGAGGTTGACGCGGGCTCCGAAGAACTGCATCTGCTTGCCGACCGCCATCGCGGAGACGCAGCAGGCGATGGCGGTGTCGTCGCCGGTGCGCGGGCGCATCAGGTCGTCGGACTCGTACTGGACGGCGCTGGTGTCGACGGACACCTGGGCGCAGAACTCCTTGAAGCCGGCCGGCAGGCGGGGCGACCACAGGACGGTCAGGTTCGGTTCCGGTGCGGGGCCGAGGTTGTAGAGGGTCCGCAGGAAGCGGAAGGAGGTGCGGGTGACCAGCGGGCGGCCGTCTGCGCCGATGCCGCCGATGGACTCCGTCACCCAGGTCGGATCGCCGGAGAACAGGGCGTCGTACTCGGGTGTGCGCAGGAAGCGCACGATGCGCAGCTTGATGACGAAGTCGTCGATCAGCTCCTGGGCCCGCCCCTCGTCGAGGAGCCCCTCGTCGAGGTCGCGCTGGAGGTAGACGTCCAGGAAGGTGGAGGTACGGCCCAGCGACATGGCCGCGCCGTTCTGCTCCTTCACCGCGGCGAGGAAGCCGAGGTAGAGCCACTGAACGGCCTCGTGCGCGGTGGCCGCGGGCCGGGTGACGTCACAGCCGTAGGACGCCGCCATCTCGGCCAGCTCTCCCAGTGCCCGGATCTGCTCGACGAGTTCCTCCCGGTCACGGACGACGTCGGCGGTGGACGGCCGGGCGTCCAGCAGGGCCCGCTCGGCACGCTTGGCCTCGGTGAGCCGGTCGGTGCCGTACAGGGCGACGCGGCGGTAGTCCCCGATGATCCGGCCGCGGCCGTAGGCGTCGGGCAGTCCGGTGATGATGCCGACCTTGCGGGCGGCGCGCATGGCGGGGGTGTAGGCGTCGAAGACGCCCGCGTTGTGGGTCTTGCGGTAGGTGTCGAACACCTTCGTGACGAACGGGTCGGGCTCGTAGCCGTACGCCTTCAGCCCGTTCTCCACCATGCGCAGGCCGCCGTTGGGCATGATCGCCCGCTTCAGCGGGGCGTCCGTCTGCAGGCCGATGATCAGCTCGCGGTCGCGGTCGATGTAGCCGGGGGCGTGCGAGGTGATGGTGGAGGGGGTGGCGGCGTCCACGTCGAGCACGCCCCTGCGCCGCTCCTCCGGGAACAGCGCGCTGACCTTCTCCCAGACCGCTCGGGTGCGGTCCGTGGGACCGGCCAGGAAGGAGGCGTCGCCCTCGTAGGGCGTGTAGTTGGCCTGGATGAAGTCGCGCACGTCGATGCGCTCACGCCACCCGCTCCCGGCGAACTGCCGCCAGGCGTCGGCGGTCCGGGGGCCGGCTGTCACCGTCGCGGTCATCACAGGTCCTCTCGTCGTACGGTCTTGTCACTGTCGATGCTCGTCGTGCGGGTCCGCGGCGAGGAGTGCCGGACAGGGCACCGGGTGGTCCCGTGCGGCCCCGACCGGCCGGGACCTTCGGCCCCGACCGGCCGCCGTGGTGTCAGTCGTGCGGAACCACGGCGACGGGACATCCGACGTGGTGAAGGACGGCGTGCGTGACCGGCCCCGTGAAGACACCGACCTGATGATCGAGCCCGCGGCGGCCCACCACCAAAAGGCCCGCGTCCTGAGCGGCCCGCACCAGAACCACCGCGGCGCGCCCCTCGGTGACTGTCTCGGTCACGGGGACGGTCGGGTACTTCTCCCGCCAGGGACGCAGCACCGCCGCCACGGTGCGCTCCTGGTCCGCCAGTGCCTGAGCCTGCGGCCACGGAACGGGAGCCGGGCCCTCCGGGGCCGCGGACACCAGGGGCACGGACGGAACGGGGGCGGGCCGGAAGGCGGTCCGGAAAGCGTGGACCACGGACAGGCCGGTGCCACGCCGGCGGGCGGCGTCGAAGGCGAACTCGATCAGTTCGTCACAAGGACGGTCCGTCTGCAGCCCCAGGACCACCTGGCGGTAGGGCGTCTGTGGTATCTCCTCGGGGGCGACGCCGTCGGTGGCCGGCAGGTGCTCGTCGGCGGCGGACCGTCCCGCGCGGACCAGGACGACCGGGCGGGCGGACCGGCCGACGACTCGCTGGGACACGGAGCCCGTGAGAAAGCCGCCCACAGGCCCGAGGCCACGGGAACCGAGGACCAGCAGGTCGGTGTCGGCCGCGGCCTTGAGCAGGCCGGCCACCGTGGCGTCGCACACGAGTCGGCCGGTGATCCGTAGCCCTGGGTGGGCGGCCCGGACACTGCGTACGGCCTCGCCCAGGAGCTGCTCGGCCCAGTCGCGCTCGGTGCTGTCCATGGGGACATACGGCGCGGGGTGGGGGTGGCGGTGCCAGACGTGGATCACACCGAGTCCGGTTCCTCGCCGCTGAGCCTCCTGGGCCGCCCAGTGTGCGGCGGCCAGTCCTTCGGTCGATCCGTCGATCCCCACCACGATGTCGTGCGGCATGACGTGTCCCCTCCCTGGTCGTCGGAATCCGATGGCTTCGAGCCTCGGCCCGGCCGTGCCGGTGGTCCACGGGCCGTACAGCCCCGGCAGGGCGCCGATGGTCCCTCCTGCATGGCAAGGGCTCATCGGGGGCCGACCGGTCCCTCACGCGGGACGGCCGGCACCTCGCGTCCGGCCCGCCCCCGTCCGACGCTGGAGTCATCACGCCCCAACGCTTGAGGAGCGCAGCGTCATGGTCCGTTACGTGTACGACTTCACCGAGGGCGGCCGTGACATGGCCGATCTCCTCGGCGGCAAGGGATCGAACCTGGCGGAGATGACCCGGCTCGGGCTCCCCGTACCGCCGGGATTCACCGTCACCACCGAGGCGTGCCGCGCCTTCCTGGAGACAGGCAGCGAACCCGCGGGCCTGTGGGAGGAGGTCTCCGCACACCTGGCGGGCCTCGAAGCCTCCGCCGGCCGTTCGCTGGGGCAACCGGACGACCCGCTGCTGCTGTCCGTCCGCTCCGGCGCGAAGTTCTCCATGCCCGGCATGATGGAGACGATCCTCGACATCGGCCTCAACGACGACTCCGTCCTCGGGCTTGCCAAGGTCTCCGGCAACGAACGCTTCGCCTGGGACTCCTACCGCCGCCTCGTCCAGATGTTCGGCAGCACGGTCATGGGCGTCGACTCCTCCCGCTTCGAGCGGTCCCTCGCCCTTCTCAAGGACCTGCGCGGCGTCCAGGACGATGTGCACCTGACGGCATCCGACCTGGCCGAGCTGGTCGAGACGTACAAGAACCTGATCCACCTGGAGACAGGTGACCACTTCCCCCAGTCCCCCGCCGAGCAGCTGCAGCGGGCAATCCTGGCCGTATTCGAGTCCTGGAACGGCGAACGCGCCCGCCTGTACCGGCGCCGCGAGCACATCGCCGACGATCTGGGTACCGCCGTCAACGTCCAGCGCATGGTCTTCGGCAACCTCGGGGCCGACTCCGGCAGTGGCGTCGCCTTCACCCGCGACCCGGCCACCGGCCGTTCCGGCCTGTACGGCGACTATCTGCCCGACGCGCAGGGCGAGGACGTCGTCGCCGGCATCCGCAACACCGTGCCGCTGGCCGAGCTGGAGCGCCTGGACGCCGCGTCCTACGACGGGCTGCGCACGCACATGCGCACCCTGGAACGCCACTACCGGGATCTGTGCGACATCGAGTTCACCATCGAACGCGGCACCCTGTGGATGCTCCAGACCCGGGTCGGCAAGCGCACCGCCGAGGCCGCCTTCGTTCTCGCCGCCGAGCTGGCCGACGAAGGGCTCATCACCCCGGACGAGGCGCTGGCCCGGGTGAGCGGCGAGGGCCTGGCCCGGCTGATGTTCCCGCGCTTCGACGCCTCCGCGACCGGTACCGCACTCGCCCACGGCGTCCCTGCCTCTCCCGGCGCGGCGGTCGGGACCGTGGTCTTCGACTCCGCCCAGGCGGTGCGCCGCGCCGCGGCCGGCGAGAAGGTGGTCCTGGTCCGTCAGGAGACCACCCCGGACGACCTGCCCGGCATGATCGCCGCTCAGGCGGTCCTCACCAGCCGGGGCGGCAAGACCAGCCACGCGGCCGTGGTCGCCCGCGGCATGGGCAAGGTCTGCGTGTGCGGCGCCGAGGAGCTCACCGTGGACACCGAGGCCCGGCGCTTCACCGCCGCGGACGGCACCGTGGTCGAGGAGGGCACCGTCGTCTCGGTGGACGGCTCCGCCGGAGCGGTGTACGCCGGTTCGGTGCCGCTGGTGGACTCGGCGGTGATCCGGTATCTGGAGGACGGCCGGGGCGACGGTGGCTCGCAGGGCGTGGACGTGGTCGACGCGGTGGCCCGGGCGCTGGCCCGCGCCGACACCGTGCGGCGGCTGGAGGTGCGGGCCAACGCCGACACCCCGGAGGACGCCGTCCGGGCCCGCCGGTTCGGAGCGCAGGGCATCGGCCTGTGTCGCACCGAGCACATGTTCCTCGGTGACCGCCGCAAGCTGGTCGAGCAGATGATCCTGGCCGGCACGGACGCCGAGCGCGACCGGGCCCTGGCGGATCTCCTGCCGCTGCAGCGGCAGGACTTCGTCGGCATCCTGGAGGCCATGGACGGTCTGCCGGTCACCATCCGGCTGCTGGACCCGCCCCTGCACGAATTTCTGCCCGACCACACCGAACTGGCGGTGCGGATCGCCACCGCTCAGGCCCGTGGCGAGGAGCCGGACGCGCACGACGTCGCACTGCTCGGCGCGGTGAACCGCATGCACGAGGAGAACCCGATGCTCGGGCTGCGCGGCGTACGCCTGGGCCTGGTCGTGCCCGGCCTGGTCGCCATGCAGGTCCAGGCGATCGGTGAGGCCGTGACCGAGCGCCTGTCGGCCGGTGGCGCACCCCAGGCGGAGATCATGGTCCCGCTCGTCGGTGACGTCCGTGAACTACGCCTCGTACGCGCGGAGGTCCAGCGGGTGCTGGCCGAGATCTCACGGGCGGCCGGAGTCGTCCTCGACTGCCCGGTCGGCACCATGATCGAGTTGCCCAGGGCCGCCCTGACGGCGGGCCGGATCGCCGAGGAAGCCGAGTTCTTCTCCTTCGGCACCAATGACCTGACCCAGACGACCTGGGGCTTCTCCCGCGACGACGTCGAGGCGGAGTTCTTCTCCGCCTACCTGGACAAGGGCGTCTTCTCCACCTCCCCCTTCGAGGCGCTCGACCGCGAGGGGGTCGGCCGGCTGGTGAACATCGCGGTCGCCGAGGGCCGCGCCACCCGCCCGGACCTCAAGATCGGGGTGTGCGGTGAGCACGGCGGCGACCCCGACTCGGTGCGCTTCTTCCACACCGCCGGACTGGACTACGTCTCCTGCTCGCCGTTCCGGGTGCCGGTGGCGCGACTGGAGGCGGGGCGGGCGGCGCTGGAGGAGACCGAGGGGAGCGACAGCAGGTGAACCGCGGGGCGGGGCCGCCCGGCCTTCGTGCCAGGGACCGGCCGCTCCGTCCTCCAGGGCCGGTCGCCCCTGGGACGAGAGCGACCGGCGCAGCAGGCTTGAGGCGACGCAGAACGATCACAGGGAGTGGAACACATGACCGCCAAGGACATCGGTGCCCGCGAGACCGCCGCCGCCGTGCTGGTCCGCGCCGACGGCGAGGTGGACGAGGAATCTCTCGCCTACCTCCACGAGAAGGTCGCCGCCGCTCTGGACCGGCCCGGCCTGCCGCCCGTGAACGGTGAGGTGCGCGTACGGCGGGCATCGGCCCACCATGTGGAACTGCCCTGGTCCGGCCGCACCGACATCCGGGTCGGCAGGGACCTCGTCGTCGTCCACGCGCGCGAGGCGAGCGCCCGCGAACTCGCCGACCGGCTCCACGACCGGCTGCGCTCCGCCACCGAACGCGTCGCCCACCGAAGCGACACCACCCGCCGGACGGCCGCCCCGCCCCCGTGGCGCGGCGGCCCGCAGAAGTAGGCGCCACACGGCGCCCGCCCGACCTGGCGGGGAGCCGGAACCGAACCGGGCTCCGGCCCTCCCCCGCCCGCGCGCGTGAAGGAGATCCGCCGTGACCGCTCACATCGTCGGCGAGGTAATGACCAGGGACGTCGTCCACGCCCTCCGGACGACACCGTTCAAAGAGGTCGTCCGGTTGCTCGACCACCACCGGATCAGCGGACTGCCGGTGGTCGACGCCGACGACAAGGTCCTCGGCGTCCTGTCCGGCAGTGACCTCGTACGCAACCAGGCGTACCGGGACGGCCCCGCTCCGCCGCCGTCCGTGACGGCGGGCGATGTGATGTCGAGCCCCGCCATCACCGTGCACCCCGAGCAGACCGTGCCGGACGCCGCCCGGCTCATGGAGCGCCGCGGCGTCGAGCGACTGCCCGTGGTCGACGAGGCCGACCGCCTCATCGGCATCGCCACCCGCCGGGACCTGCTACGGGTCTTCCTGCGCGCGGATGACGACATCCGCCGCCAGGTGACCGAGGAGATCGTCGTGACCGCGATGGGGATGCCGTCCGACGCGGTCCGCGTCGCTGTCCGCGACGGCGTCGTCACCCTCGACGGCCGGGTGGAAGCGCGTAGCCAGGTGCCGGAACTCGTGCACGCCGTCTGGCGGCTCGACGGCGTGGTCGGCGTGGTGAACGGCCTGGGCTTCCGCTTCGACGACCGCGAGTCGCCCACCCCGTCCCACCGGACCGGGAGCCCGTGACCTCAACGGCCGGCGCCGATGTGCGGCGGGCCGGGCGGGCCGGCCGTGCCGGGGGCCGACGGTCCCTGCCCAGCCGGGCCGGACGGACGCGAGAGGGGCCCTTCGGCGCCTGCCACGGCACCGGGACCCGTCGGAGAGTGGAGCCAGGGAGGGGCGCCGGTCCCCCGCGGTGTCCCTCCCGTCCCGAGCCGCCGCATGAGCACGGCGGTCCCTGACAACGGAGGCACACCACCATGACCCGACAGGACGTGCGGACCAAGGACCGCGTCGGGATCGACGCCCCGTCCGACACCGCGGTCGCCGTGGACCGTCTGGTCACGGCCGGCCTCAAGGCTCTCGCCGACTACGAGGCCCTCTCCCAGGAACAGGTCGACCACATCGTCAAGAAGGCGTCGGTCGCCGCCCTGGACCAGCACACCGCCCTGGCCCGCCTGGCGGTCGAGGAGACGGGGCGCGGGGTCTTCGAGGACAAGGCCGCCAAGAACATGTTCGCGTGCGAGCACGTCACACACAGCATGGGCCACACGAAGACCGTCGGGGTCATCGGCCGGGACGACATCGAGGACATGGTGGAGATCGCGGAACCGGTGGGCGTGGTGGCCGCGGTCACCCCCGTCACCAACCCGACCTCCACCACGGTCTTCAAGGCGCTGATGGCGCTGAAGACCCGCAACCCGGTGATCTTCGCGTTCCACCCGTCCGCCCAGCGGTGCAGCTCCGAAGCGGCCCGCGTCGTGCGGGACGCGGCCATTGCCGCCGGAGCGCCGGAGCACTGCGTGCAGTGGATCGAGGCCCCGTCCGTCGAGGCCACCCGCACGCTCATGCATCACCCGGGCGTCTCGCTGATCCTCGCCACCGGCGGCAACGCCATGGTCAAGGCCGCCTACTCGGCCGGCAAGCCGGCCCTCGGGGTCGGTGCCGGCAACGTCCCGGCCTACGTCCACCGCAGCGCCAAGCTGCGCCGAGCCGTCAACGACCTCGTGCTGTCCAAGTCGTTCGACAACGGCATGATCTGCGCCTCCGAGCAGGCCGTCATCCTGGACACGGAGATCTACGACGCCGCGATCACCGAGTTCCGCTCCCTGCACGCCCATCTGGCCACCCCGGAGGAGAAGGCGAAGCTGGAGTCCTTCCTCTTTCCCGCCACCGGCGGTTCGGGCGCCGGCTGCGAACCCAAGGTCAACGCGGCCGCCGTCGGGCAGAGCCCGGCGTGGATCGCCGAGCGGGCCGGATTCTCGGTGCCGGCGGACACCTCGGTCATCCTGGTCGAGGCCGAACGGGTCGGCCCGGACGAGCCGCTGACCCGTGAGAAGCTCTGCCCGGTCCTCGCCGTACTGCGCGCCGAGGACGAGCGCCGCGGGTTCGACCTCGCCGCCGACATGGTCGCCTTCCACGGCCAGGGCCACAGCGCCGTCATCCACACCGAGGAGCCTGCCGTGGCGGAGGCGTACGGCATGCGGATGAAGACGGTACGGATCATCGTCAACTCGCCGTCCTCGCAGGGCGCGATCGGCGGCATCTACAACGGTCTGCTGCCCTCGCTCACGCTGGGGTGCGGCTCCTGGGGCAGCACGTCGGTGTCCAACAACGTCTCCGCCGCCCAGCTGCTCAACGTCAAGCGGGTCTCCACCCGCCGCAACAACCTCCAGTGGTTCAAAGTCCCGCCGAAGATCTACTTCGAACCGCAGGCCATCCGCTACCTGACCTCCATGCCGGACGTCCACCGCGTCACCATCGTCACCGACGCCACCATGACCCGCCTCGGATTCGTCGACCGGATCAGCCGCGTCCTGCAACGGCGTCGGGAGCCGGTCACCCTCCAGATCATCGACAACGTCCAGCCCGAACCCAGCATCGACTCCGTCCAGCACGGCGCCGACCTCATGCGGGACTTCCGCCCCGACACGATCATCGCGCTCGGCGGTGGCTCCCCCATGGACGCCGCCAAGGTCATGTGGCTGCTGTACGAGCAGCCCGGCATCGGCTTCGCGGACATGCGGCAGAAGTTCTCCGACATCCGCAAGCGCGCCTTCCGCTTCCCCACCCTCGGCAAGCAGGCCCGCCTGGTCTGCGTGCCCACCACCTCCGGCACCGGCGCCGAGGTCACCCCGTTCGCCGTCATCTCCGACCCCGCGACCGGCAAGAAGTACCCGCTCGCCGACTACGCCCTCACCCCCAGCGTCGCGATCATCGACCCCCTCCTCACGACCGCGTTGCCCCCGGCGCTCGCCGCCGACAGCGGCTTCGACGCCCTCACCCACGCCATCGAGGCGTACGTGTCCGTCTACGCCAACGACTTCACCGACGGCCTCGCCCTGCACGCCATCCGCCTGGTCTTCGGAAACATCGAGGCGGCCGTGAACAACCGTGCCAACGCCGCGGAGGCCCGGGAGAAGATGCACAACGCCGGCACCATCGCGGGCATGGCCTTCGGCAACGCCTTCCTCGGCATCGTCCATGCCATGTCGCACACCCTCGGCGCCACGTTCCACATCGCGCACGGGCGCACCAACGCGGTCCTGCTGCCGCATGTCATCCGCTACAACGGCACCGTCCCGACGAAGCTGACCGGCTGGCCCAAGTACGAGAACTACCGTGCCCCCGAACGCTTCCAGGACATCGCCCGCGCCCTCGGACTGGCCGCGGCCACTCCTACCGAGGGCGTGGAGTCACTCGCCGCGGCCGTCGAGCGGCTCCGTGACGCCGTCGGCATAGAGCCGACGTTCCAGGCCCTCGGCGTCGACGAGCGCGCCTTCCTCGACGCCCTGCCCCAGCAGGCCCTCAACGCCTACGAGGACCAGTGCGCGCCGGCCAACCCGCGCATGCCGATGCTCGACGACATGCAGGAGCTGATGCGCACGGCGTACCACGGCTGAACAGGCCGTGCCGGAGGCCGCCGCGCGGGAGCCTTACAGCTTCCGCGCGGCGGCTTCGCCATGCCGGCGGAGCTGACGTACCGAGGGGTCGCACGGGCCCCTGCGCATGGGCCATCGGACCCTACTGCCCGGCGAGCACCTGGTCTTGGCTGTCCCTATGACGCACGAGCACGCCCGCACCGGCCCGATCCGCTCCGAGTACACCGTCGGCCACACGACCGTCCTGGAACTGCGTGGAGACCTCGACATCGCCGTGACACCGATCGTCACGGCCCGGCTGGACGCCCTCACCGCATGCCCACACCCCGATCTGGTCGTGGACCTCCGTCCTGTGCCCTTCCTGGACTGCGCCGCGCTGGGAGTGCTGTGCAAGGCACGCGTGCGGATCCGTGAGCGGCACGGCAGGCTGCGTCTCGTCTCCGGCAGCGACCGCTTACGCGACATCATGCGCCGCACCGGGCTGGCGGACTCCTTCGATGTCTACAGGTCGCTGACGGACGCCCTGGCTGTCCAGCCCCGCGGGTACCGACGCGTCGTCCCAGCCTTCGCCGACCGCCCAAGTGGGGGCTTCAGCCGATCCCGCTGACGGGCGGGCAGTTCTCCGCGGGCGCCACCACTCGCCCAGGGAGCGGACGCAGCAGGGCCCGGACAGCGGATCCGACGTCCGCGGTCCGGGCCCCTCGGGGTTCCTGTCAGCCGTCCCACGTCCAGTCGGCTACCTCGGGAAGGTCGACACCGTGCTCGCGGATGTACGCGTGGTGGCGCAGCCGGGCGTCCTCCATCCCCTGGCGCACGGCCGCCGCGCGCACCGCGAGGCCGGGGACACGGTCGATGACGTCCATGACGAGGCGGTAGCGGTCCAGGTCGTTGCGGACCACCATGTCGAACGGTGTGGTGGTCGTGCCCATTTCCTTGTAGCCGCGCACGTGCAGGTGCTGGTGGCCTGTGCGGCGGTAGGCCAGTCGGTGGATCAGCCACGGGTAGCCGTGGTAGGCGAAGACGACCGGCTTGTCGGGGGCGAACAGGCCGTTGTACTCGAAGTCGCTCATTCCGTGGGGATGTTCCTCGCTCGGCAGCAGTCGGGCGATGTCGACGACGTTCACGACCCGGACGGCCAGCTCCGGCAGGTGGTGCCTCAGCAGCTGTGCGGCGGCCAGTACCTCCTGGGTGGGGACGTCGCCCGCGCAGGCGAGCACCACGTCGGGTTCCCGGGTGCCGTCCTCGGTGCCGGCCCAGTCCCAGATGCCGGCGCCGCGCGCGCAGTGCACCCGGGCTTCCTCCATGGTCAGCCAGTCGAAGCAGGGCTGTTTGCCGGCGACGATCACGTTGACGTAGTCGCGGCTGCGCAGGGCGTGGTCGGCGACGGAGAGCAGGGTGTTGGCGTCCGGCGGCAGGTAGACCCGTACGGCTTCGGGGCTCTTGTTGAGGATGTGGTCGACGAAGCCGGGGTCCTGGTGGGAGAAGCCGTTGTGGTCCTGGCGCCATACGTGGGAGGTGAGCAGGTAGTTGAGGGAGGCGATGGGGGCGCGCCAGGGCAGGCGGCGGGTCACGCGCAGCCATTTGATGTGCTGGTTGACCATGGAGTCGACGATGTGGACGAACGCTTCGTAGCAGGAGAACAGTCCGTGCCGGCCGGTGAGGAGGTATCCCTCCAGCCAGCCCTGGCACGTGTGTTCGGAGAGTATCTCCATCACCCGGCCGTGGCGGTCCAGGTGCTCGTCCACGTCAAGGGTGCGGGCCTGCCATGCCTTGCCGCTGGCGCCGTAGACGGCCTGGAGGCGATTGGAGGCGGTCTCGTCGGGGCCGACGACGCGGAAGTCACGTCGGTCGGCGGTCTCGCGCATGATGTACTCCAGCAGGTCGCCGAGGACGCGAGTGGGTTCGTGCAGGGTCGCGCCCGGCTTGTCCACCGGGACGGCGAACCTCTCCAGAGGCGGCAGCGGCAGTTCGCGCACCAGCAGGCCGCCGTTGGCGTGCGGGGTCGATCCCAACCTGCGTGCGCCGTCGGGGACGCACGTCAGGACGTCCGGGCGAGGTGCCCCGTGCTCGTCGAACAGCTCTTGCGGCCGGTAGGAGAGCAGCCATTCCTCGAGCTGCCGCAGGTGGTCGGGGTTGTCCCGGACGGCTGACAGGGGGACCTGGTGAGCTCGCCAGGTCCCTTCCACGGGAAGACCGTCGACCTCGGCGGGGCCGGTCCAGCCCTTGGGGGTACGCAGAACGATCATCGGCCAGCGGGGCCGCTCCGTCTCCCCCTCCTCGCGGGCGGCGCGCTGAACAGCGGCGATACGGTCCGCGGCGGTCTCCATGGCCTGGGCTATCGCGCGGTGGACGGCGGCCGGCTCGTCTCCGGTGACGTGGATGGGCTCGTGTCCGTATCCCTTGAGGAGTTCGTCGAGTTCGGACTCCGGAAGCCGGGACAGCACGGTGGGATTGGCGATCTTGTAGCCGTTGAGGTGCAGGATCGGCAGGACGGCGCCGTCCTGCACGGGGTCCAGGAACTTGTTGGAGTGCCAGGAGGCGGCCAGCGGCCCGGTCTCCGCCTCACCGTCACCGATGACACAGGTGACCAGCAGGCCGGGGTTGTCGAAGGCGGCGCCGTAGGCGTGAGAGAGGGCGTAGCCGAGTTCCCCGCCCTCGTGGATGGAGCCGGGCGTCTCCGGGGCCACGTGGCTGGGGACGCCTCCGGGGAACGAGAACTGCCGGAACAGCCGGGCCATCCCGGCGGCGTCCCGGGTGATGTCCGGGTAGGTCTCCGTGTACGACCCTTCCAGCCAGGAATTGGCCACCACGGCGGGGCCGCCGTGACCGGGCCCCCAGATACAGAGGGCTTCCAGCCCCCGGGAGCGGATGAGTCGGTTGAGGTGTGTGTACACGAGGTTGAGGCCAGGTGAAGTGCCCCAGTGACCGAGCAGCCGCGGCTTGACGTGCTCAGCGCGCAGCGGTTCGGTGAGCAGAGGATTGGACATCAGGTAGATCTGGCCGACGGACAGATAGTTCGCTGCACGCCAATGGGCGTCCAGCCTCCTTAATTCCTCGTCCGAGAGCGGACTGGACACCTGTTGCGAATGGGCGCACATGTTGGGTTTCCTTGCGATCGATGGTCGGCTCGACGGAGAGCCCTGCGAGGTCTTTCGTCTCACCCTGCCCCGTTCACCGGGTACCCGGCAGGGCCGACCGGACCCTTCTGTACACATACCGCTTGCGGCCGCCCGGTGTTCGATCGAATAGAGGGGAAGGCTCCCGCGAACGCCCCCTGATCGAGCGGCAGTCTCCGGATCGCGAGGTGGGGGCACAGCCTGTCGAGAGGTCCGTCTCGCGATCCCCGCATGGCATCGTCGCCGCCGGGTACCGATGGCGTTGTGCCGGCCGGATGGTACGGCGTGGTCCTGGGGAGGTCGCGCGCCGTACCATCCACCGCGAGGTGGACGGGCCCTCGTCCACCAGGCCACTGCGACGGGCTAGACGGACACGTGCGGGATACGCGCCCGGCATCCTTCGACCCACCTCCGTGGCGTGCCTGCGCTGCCATGACCGGCCACTACGACCAATTGAGCCGTTGTCCCCCATAGCCGCTTCCTCCATCCCTGTGCGGACAGACAGCCCACCGCAACGTCCGGGAAACGCCTCCTGAGTCCGGAAAGCGCCGCGGCAACCGACACTCCGCGCTCTCGACCACTCCAAGGGAGCCGACGACGCAGGACCAGCAAAGACACGCCTCGGGCCGAGGCTTCGGCGAAGGCGCACTCCATGGCCTCTACAGCCTCTCCGGCGGACGCCGACGCGTCGACGGCCACCAGAACGGGAGCGGTCGAGTCGGCCGTGGCGTCGACCACCAGCACCGGGCAGACACTGTGGCGCATCAGCCTGCGCACGACCTTGTCGCGGCGTGGATGGCCGGCCCCCTGCCGGTGGCGGTCGAGTACGACGAGCGACGCGTCCCCTGCAGCGGCTTCCAGCACTGCCGCGGGATCACCCAAGAGGACCTCGTGAGTGATGTCGACCTTCGGTGCGACCACATGAGCTCTCCGCAACGCCGCCGGTGGCAGACCGTCCATCTCGCGCGGTTCGGACCCGTCCGGATCCCAGGGCGGCACGCCGTCCGGTATTCCGCCGGTAGGCCATGCGATGGCCTGAGTGAACCGCAGGGCCACTCCTCGCCGATCCGCCTCACGCGCCGCGCAGTCCACGACCGCGGGTACCTCACGCGAGCTGTCCAACGCCATCACGACCGGGCCGTCCATGACGATCCCTCCCCTCCCTCGCTTGACGGGACCGGCCGACGGCGCAGCCCCGCTTACTCGACGAAAGGCTGCTGCGGCGCCCCACTCCGGCACAGGGGCCGAACGGGCCGACCCTCCGCCGTACGGCCCCGAGGTGCAGCGCCCCCGGTCCGAAGCCGCGCAGCCCGCCGGGACCGGCGTCAACCGAGTACGTCGGAGAGAGCGCGCCGGGGCAGAGCACGTACGCGTGGTGCGTGCCCGAGGCGCAGGATCACCTGCGGGTACTGCCCGGCGGTGAGAGCCTGTCGGACACGGGTGCGCAGGTGAGGCACTTCCAGAGGTTGTGTGTGAAACGCCGCCATGACTCCGTGCCCGGCCGCGTGCAGGAGCAGCCGCTGAAGCGCCTGCCCGGACCGCAGCCAGGTGAGCGGATCGTCCTTGCCCGTGGCGAGGAGCACCACCAACCCGGTCCGGGCGGGCCATCGTCGAGGAGGCGTGGGGAACATGTCCGTCAACCCCGCATAGTCCCGCCCCGCGAGGGCGGTGGAGTCGGGGTGGAGGACGCTGACGTCGGCCGGCACACCGTCGTCTCGTGGCCGGGCGAGCCGCCAGGTCCAGGCGGCCCGTTCGGTGGCGAGCCGTGCGTCGGTGCGATGGGCTTCCTCGCCCACACGGACCAGTTCGGCCAGCAGTCGCCGTTCCGTGGCGTCATCGATGATGTGCAGGTCCGCGCCCTCCCGACGCGTGTGATCCCGCATGCCGTCGACAAGATCTGGGGGCAACGGTTCCGGCAGGAAGGGACCGTGTGCGGTGTGCTGTCGGCCCAGAGCGGCGTACAGACGCTGTTCCTCGTCAGTGGGCCGGGTGTAGGCACCCCACCCAACAGTGGCGAGGTGTGCCGGGTCCTGTGGGTCGGGGAACGTGTGGACGACGGGCCGGAAGCCCAGGTACAGCATGGCCAGCCGCACGTTGAACAAGGCGGCGCCGCAACCGACCACGAGTTCCCGTCCGTGGGGGTCGGCGAGTGGCAGCCCGCGCCGGGTGTCCGCGTGCAGCTCGATCCCCATGTCGCCGTCCGCGACGAAGCGCCAGGGCTGGGTGTTCAGGAGCGACGGCGCGGTCATCGCCGCACGGACGAGGAAGGTGGACGCGTGGGAGAGGCGCCCGCTGCGGAAGGACATGGGAGTGCCTGCCTTTCATGAGGGCGGGACGACGGGACACGACGATTGGCCGTGAAGACCAACGGCGCCTGGTGGAGAAGACGGTTCTCTGCCCACCTGCAGCTTCGCGCCGCCCGGCAGTACCGGGCAGAGGCGATCGGTCCGTGGTACGGCCCCACTGGCCCATGTGCCCTGTACGTCGGTGACGCCAGTTGCCCTGCCTGCGGCCGGGAACGGTCAGCCGGAGCGGACCTCACTGCGCGCCGGGTCCGGTGTGGATGCGGCTGTGGAAGGCCGGGGCTTGTCGAGCATGCCCGACGCCCGGTCGGACGCCCTGATGCGCGAGACCACGCCACGGGTCGGTGCCAGGCGGGTGAGTACGGGACCGCACACTGCCAGAAGGATCACGTAGCAGGTCACCAGGGCCGCAAGGCGGTCCTGAGCGGTAGCGGCCAGTCCGATGACGACGACCGAGAACTCCCCGCGGGCGACGAGCGCGGTCCCGGCTCTCAGTCTGCCCCGGCGGCCCGCTCCCTCACGCCCTGCGGCGTACCACCCCGTGGCCACCTTGGTGATCGCGGTGATGAAGGCCAGGACCGCTGCGGCCGGCAGCGCGGGCAGCAGATGCCCTGGATCGGCCGACATGCCGAGAGCGAGGAAGAACACCGCGGCGAACAGGTCGCGCAGCGGGCCCAGTACGGTCCTGGCCCGCTCGGCGGCGGCGCCGGTCAGCGCGAGCCCGACCAGGAAGGCCCCGACCGCGGCGGAGACGTGGACCAGCTCGGCCAGTGCGGCGATGACCAGGGTGAAGCCGAGCACCCTGAGCAGTACCTGCTCGGCGTCGGCCGGAGACAGAACTCGGCCGACGTGATGTCCCCAGCGGCTCGACCCGCCTACTGCCGCCCCCACCACCGCAGTGGCCGCGAGTACGGCGAACAACGCTTCCCACCAGCTGCCTCCGGCGGTGACGACCGCGAGGAGAGGGAGGTAGGCGGCCATCGCGAAGTCCTCCAGCACCAGCACCGACAACACCGCGGGCGTCTCACGGTTGCCGAGCCGGCGCAGATCGCCGAGAAGCCGGGCGATGATGCCGGAGGACGAAACGTAGGTCGCACCTGCCAGGGCCAGGACACCTGCGGCGTCGAGACCGAACAGCCATCCGGCCACGGCTCCGGGGATGGCGTTGAGAACGAGGTCCACGACAGCGGAGGACCGGTGACGGCGCAGGCTGGCCGTGAACTCTCGGGCGGTGAAATCCAGGCCGAGGGTCAGCAGCAACAGGATCAGTCCGATCGCGGCGCCGGTGTCGACGAACTCGCGAGCCGCTGGGACCGGCGCGATGCCTCCGTCGCCCAAGGCGAGCCCTGCCAGCAGGTACAGCGGTACGGGCGTCAGGGCGAAGCGTCTGGCGCCCGCAACGATCAGACTCGACGCGGTCAGGATGATGCCCAGTTCCAGCAGCAGGGCTACAGGGGTGTGCACGGCTCAGCCTTGGATGATGCGTTGTACGCCGGTGATGCCTTCACGCGTGCCGATGACGACCAGCACGTCTCCGACGTGCAGACGCTGGGCAGGTCCGGGTGAGGCGATGACGTCCTCACCGCGGACCACGGCCACGATCGACGCGCCGGTACGGGTACGGGCCCGGGTTTCTCCCAGTGGCCGTCCGGCGCACGGGCTGCCGGGGCCGACCTCCAGTCGTCCGGCGTCCAAGCCGGGGACCTCGCGCGTCAAGTCGGCGAAACGCTCGGCAATGCGCGGGGCGCCGAGGATTTCGGCGAGAGCGTCCGCTTCGTCCCCGGTGAGCCGCAGCACCGGATGAGCCTCGTCGGGGTCGTCCCGCGGGTAGACCACCAACTCGAACTCCCCCGAGCGCTGGGCGACGACACCGATCCGGTGGCCCTCGTGGTTCACGAACTCGTAGCGCAGTCCCACGCCGGGCAGCAGCACCTCGTTGACGTCCATACGCGCCCCTTCCTCGTTGCGACTCACCTGTTCTGTCCGCTCATCGGCGACCACCCGCGTCACCCGCCGTAGCCGTCCCGAGGCTCAGGGGCACGTGCTGAGAGAGACCGGGCACGCTCACCCGGCCTCCTTCCCAGACGGACCAAGATCCTGTTCTGGTGCGCGCCGCCATCCCGCGCCGGCCCGACGAGGGACGACCCGCGCGGCACACCGGTAGGCCCGCGGACGTGCTGGTGGGGCGGGCCCGTGGGTGGTCCCGCCCCACCAGTCGTGTTCAGCGCAGCCACGCGTAGTCGCGGACGACGGGGAGCCGCGCCCACCACCGGCCCAGCCCGAAGACGTTCCCGGCCGAGACCGCGGCCAGGACGATCAGCACCACCGCATACACCAGGTGGTAGTCGGCGAACGGGTTCGTCGACATGCTCGCCGACCCGTCGGACAGGTGCTTGGCCGGCGGCCACTCCGCCACCCACATCAACGCCATCATCACCGTCCCCGCCAGCGCCGCCAGACGCAGCGCCACCCCCGCGGTCAGAGCCAGCCCGATCCCCAGCAGACCCAGCATGAACAGCCAGTCCGCCCACGCCGCCCCGGCCCACGAGTGGAACGTCGACTCCATCGGACCGACGGCGACATGCCCCAGGAAGCCCTCCGTGGGCGAACCACCGTCGACCCAGCCCTTCCCGGACGCGGTGGCGTAACCGAACCCGAACGTCTTGTCCAGGAACGCCCACAGGAACACGAACCCCATCAGCACCCGGGCCGACGCGAACACACAGGCCCGAGCGGTAAGCGCGCCGGCCTCCACCGACCCGGGCGCGGAAACCGCGCCGTCACGACGGAACGACGGCAGACGAAAACCCGAACTACGGTGCGTGGACTGGTGCACGGCCATGACAGTGACTCCTTCAGAGAAGATCCGGCTGGTTCCTGACACCACTCACTCTCCCGGACCCCACCACCCCGCACCCGACGCCGAAGGGCCACACCCCAGGGCCCCAACAGCCCCGATCCACAGGGACCTTCGGCCACCACCGGTATTGAAACAGCCCGCCTGTACGCGGTGGTGTCTCACGCATCGCGTACAGGCGGGCTGAGGATCGGACAGGAGGAGGTCTCCCTCGTTGAGTTCGCTGTCCTGGGCAAGTCCTTCTCGGTCAGTCGTGCGAGATCACCGCCACCGGAGCGACGGCATGATGCAGCAGCGCCTGGGTCACCGGACCGATATGAGTGCCGACCACCGCCCGACGGTTCTGCCTGCCCACCACCACGAGGGCGGCGTCATAGGAGGCGTCGACCAGGTGGCGCCCGGCACCACCGATCGTGGCCTGCGTGTGCACCTCCACTGTGGGGTACCTGTCCTGCCACGGTCGCAGGACGTCGGACAGTTCGCTCCGTACCTGCTTGACCATGCCGTCGTTCAGGTCGGGCATGAGCGCGCCGCCGTAGTAGTAGGGCGGCAACGTCCAGCCGTGAATGATCCGTAGGCTTACGGCGCGCCGTGAGGCCGCGTCGAACGCGAAGTCGATCACCGCGTCATTGGGCTTGTGCAGGTCCAGGCCCAGGACGACGTCACGGTGGCCGGAGACGGCGGAGACCTCGCGTGCCGAGGTCTCCGCCGGCGCCTCCTCTTCGCCGTGCTCGGCAGCACGGACGAGGACGACGGGCCGCTCGCACGAGGCCAGGACGGCATGGGAGACGGAACCGAGCAGGTATCCCGCCGCCTTGCTCAGTCCGCGGGAGCCCAGTACCAGCAGCTCGGCCTCCTCGGCGGCCTTCAGCAGAGCCGGGACGGGCAGACCGGGGATCTCGTCCGTGTCGATCCGCAGCCCGGGGCGGGTCTCGCCGACGCGGGAGCGCGCCTGGGCCAGCAGGTGCTGTGCCGATGCCCGCTGGAGGTCGCTCGGCGGCACCGGCACGCCGAGTCCGGTCGCAGGTGCGAAGGCGGGGGCTTGCCACTCCCACGCGGTCACGAGCCTCAGAGGCAGGTCCCTGAGCTGTGCCTCGTGCGCGGCCCAGTCTGCGGCAGCCAGGCTCGCCGGCGAGCCGTCCAGTCCGACGGTGATGGTGCGGGTCATGGAAATCCTCCTTCAGGCTGCTTCGAGTCTTGGTCCCGTCAGGCGGTGACAGCAGGGGCCACTGGTCCTTGGCCAGGACCCGACCGTCCCGGAATCCGACTCCCGGTGCGCCGCCTGCTGCTTGTCATCCGATGGGGAGTTCGGGTCGTACGAGCGTCCCCGATGTTCCGTGGGCGATGGCGTACGCGGCGTCGAGGGCTCCGATCGCGGCCAGGCCACCGGTCCGTTCCACGAACCGGGCAGCGGCCTCGGTCTTGGGCTTCATCGAACCCTCGGGGAAGGCCCTGTCCCGAAGTTGCGCGGGGGTCACGTCGAGCACGGGCTGCTGGCGAGGCGTGCCGAAGTCGGCGTACACGTGCGGGACGTCGGTGAGGATGAGCAGGAGATCGGCCTTGAGTTCCTCGGCCAGGAGAGCGGCGGTGAAGTCCTTGTCGACGACGGCTTCGACCCCGGTCAGCGCCCCGGTGTCGTGATCGGCTGTGACGGGGACGCCTCCGCCGCCGGCGCAGACGACCAGCGTTCCGCTGTTCAGCAAGGCTTGGACGGTGTCCGTCTCCACGATGGCCTCGGGCGCCGGGGACGGGACGACGCGGCGCCATCCCGTGGTGTCCTTGGCGATGTGCCAGCCGCGCTTGCGGGCGAGGACGTGCGCCACCTCCCGCGAGTAGACCTGGCCGACGAACTTGGTGGGCCGCGCGAAGGCCGGGTCGCCCGCACGGACCACGGTGTGGGTGACGAGCGCGGCGACCTGCCGTCCGGGAAGGGCACCTCGCAGGGCCCGGGCGAGCAACGACCCGATCATGCCCTGCGTCTGAGCACCCAGGACGTCCAGCGGGTAGGGAGTGGACAGGGCGGGATCAGAGGCGCTTTCGACGGCCAGTAGGCCGATCTGGGGGCCGTTGCCGTGCGTGATGACGAGTTCGTTGTCACGGGCGAGTGCGGCGAGGGCGGTGACGGCCCTGTCGATGTTGACCTGCTGCACCGCGGCGTCGGGGCGTTCGCCCCGGTGCAGTAGGGCGTTGCCGCCGAGGGCGACGACGATGCGCATGGATCAGTCCTCCAGGGTGGCGACGAGTACGGCCTTGATGGTGTGCAGCCGGTTCTCGGCCTGGTCGAAGACGAGGGAGGCCGGTGAGGAGAAGACGTCGTCGGTGACTTCCAGGCCGTCCAGTCCGTAGGTGTCGAAGAGTTGCCTGCCCAGACGGGTGCTGCGGTCGTGGAGTGACGGCAGGCAGTGCATGAACCTGGCGTCCGGGTTGCCCGTGGCCGCCATCGTCTTGGCGTCGACGCGGTAGGGCAGCAGCAGTTCGACGCGCTCCCGCCAGGTCTCCGCCGGCTCCCCCATGGACACCCATACGTCGGTGTGCAGGAAGTCGGCGCGGTGGACGGCTTCCTCCACGTCCTCGGTCAGGGTGATGCGGGCCCCGCTGACGGCGGCGAGGGAGCGGCAGGCGGTGACGAGGCCGGCTTCGGGCCACAGCGCTCTGGGGGCGGCGATCCTCGCGTCCATACCGAGCAGGGCTCCCATGGACAGAAGGGAGTTGCCCATGTTGTTGCGGGCGTCCCCGAGGTAGCAGTAGCTGATCTCCGCCAAGGGCTTCGAACTCTGTTCGGTCATGGTGAAGACGTCACAGAGGCTTTGGGTGGGGTGGGTGGTGCCGGTCAGCCCGTTGAAGACCGGCACACCGGAGTGCTCGGCGAGTTCGGTGACGACGGACTGGCCCGAGCCGCGGTACTCGATGCCGTGGAACATGCGGCCGAGGACACGGGCGGTGTCGGCGACGGACTCCTTGACGCCGAGGTGGGTGTCCCCGGGGCCGAGGTAGGTGGTGGCGGCTCCCTGGTCGGCTGCGGCGGCCTCGAAGGCGCAGCGGGTACGTGTGGAGGTCTTCTCGAAGATCAGGGCCAGGTGCCGGCCGGTCAGGCGCGGCCGTTCGGTGCCCAGGCGCCGGGCCTTCTTGAGGTCGGCGGCGAGATCCAGGAGATGACTGATCTCCGGTGCGGTGAAGTCGAGCTCGCTCAGGTAGGAGCGGCCTCGCAGGTCGATGCTCACGGCGGTTCCTCGTGGTTGGCGGTCAGACGACCGGGTCGCGTTCGATGGGGCAGCTCATGCAGCGGGGACCGCCCCGGCCGCGGCCGAGTTCGGCACCGGCGATGGTGATCACTTCGATGCCCTGCTTGCGCAGGTAGGTGTTGGTGGTCACGTTGCGCTCGTAGCCGACGACGACACCGGGGGCCACGGCAAGGAAGTTGCTGCCGTCGTCCCACTGTTCGCGCTCGGCCGCGCGTACGTCCTGCGGTGCGGACAGCATGCGGACCTTGTCCAGGTCGAGGGCCTCGGCCAGGGCAGTGGCGAGATCCGACTCGGCGTTGACGTCGAAGCCGCAGTCACGATCCGTGCTGGGCACCAAGGACCAGGAGCGCAGGGAGTCGGCCAGGCCCGGATAGACCGCGAAGGCGTCCCGGTCGACCATGGTCAGGACGGTGTCCAGGTGCATGTACGCCCGTGTGGCGGGGAGCTGGACCGCCAGCAGGCGCTTGGCCGTGCCCTCGGCGAAGAGGCGGGTGGCGAGGGTCTCGACGGCTTGGGAGGTGGTGCGTTCCCCCATGCCGACCATGACCGTGTCGTTGCCGAGGACGTGGACGTCACCGCCCTCCAGGGTGCCCTGACCGCCGGGCGCCGGGAAGTCCTCCAGGATCGGAGCAGTGGCGGACTCGGCGAACAGCGGGTGGAAGCGGTAGACGGCCGCAGCGTGCAGGCTCTCCCGGCGCCGAGCCGGCTTCGCCATGGGGTTGACGGAGAGCCGGTCGTAGATCCAGCACGAATTGTCGCGCGGGAACAGATGGTTGGGCAGCGGCGTGAGGGCGAAGTCCTCCTCACCGAGCGCGCTCCAGAACAGACTGTTAGGAGTGGTCAGCGGCAGGTCGTCCTTCAGCAGGCCGCCGATCAGGTAGCCGGCGAGTGTCTCACCGTCCAGGTCGGCACACAGGTGCCGTATCGGCTCCGCGAGGGCGGGGCCGACGGCGCCCGGCGTGATGATCCGGTCCAGGAGCCAGGTGCGAGCCTCAGCCATGTCCAGGACCTCGGCGAGCAGGTCGGCGAAGTAGTGGACGCGTACGCCCTGGTCCCGCAGGGCCTGTGCGAAGGCGTCGTGCTCTTCGCGGGCGCGCTTGGCCCACAGGATGTCGTCGAACAGCAGGGCATCGACGTTGCGAGGCGTCAAGCGGGAGAGTTCGAGTCCAGGCCGGTGCAGGATGACCTGGCGAAGTCGGCCGACCTCGGAGTCGACGTGGAAGACGGTCATGGTCGCAAGCTCCAGGGAGGGAAGGGTGGCGAGTGGTCAGTGCTGGTCGCGTCGAGCGCTTCTGCGAAAGCGGACGACCGTCGTCCGGCGGCCGGGCAGGCGAGCGGGCGTGGTTTCCGGTGCTCGTGGGCCAGGAAGGACGGGCGCGGCCGAGCCGGACGAGTTGTCGGACGCCGCAGGCGCGGGGCCGTCAGGCGCTTCGCCCTCGTGGCGGGTCCGCTTGAGCCAGACGTACACCGGCAAGCCGAGCAACAGCACGAACAGGCCGTAGTAGACCGTCTGGTAGCCGCTGCCCTGGATCGACCAGTAGGAGAAGGCCATGGCCAGTGCGGCCACGGTGACATCCCGGACCAGTCGGCCGAGCGTGAGGCCGTCCCGGCCGCGGACCAGGACCCAGTACAGCTGTGCGGCGGCGGAGAACAGGTAGGGGATCACCGCGGTGAGCACACTCAGCAGAACGATCTTGGTGAAGACGTCGTCGAAGCGGGTGTAGCTGAACACCGTGATCAGGGACGCGAGCACGGTCGAGACGACGATGCCGAAAATAGGTACTCCGCTGGTGCCCCGCGTCCTGGCGAAGGCAGCGGGGAAGAGTCCGTCGCGGGCGGCCGCGTACGGCATCTCCGCGCAGAGCATCGTCCAGCCGTTGAGTGCGCCGATGCCGGAGACGATGGCGGCCACGGCCACGGTGTTGCCCGCCCACGTGCCGCCGAAAATGTTGTTGGCGGCGTCGGTGAACGGTGCGGTGGACGAGCCCAGCGCGCCGTGCGAGACAGTACCGAAGACGGCGAGCGTGCCCAGGATGTAGATGACCGCGCAGGCCAACGTTCCGTAGACGGTGGCTCGGGGCACGTTGCGCCCGGGCTCCCGTACCCGCCCGGCGACCACCGAGGCAGCCTCCAGCCCGAGGTAGCTGAAGAGCGCGATGGCCGCGGCCGCCGATATCGCCCCCAGCGTCGACTGTCCGCTGGCATTGAAGGGACCGAAGTTGTCAGGGTCGACGAACAGCAGCCCGATGGTGGCCATGAAGATCAGCGGTACGAACTTCACCACGGTCGTGATCACCTGAAAGGCGCCCGTGTTCCGCACGCCGGTGAGGTTGACCGCTGCAGGGATCCACAGCCCTACCAGGGCGATCAACATCGAACCGCCCACCTGGTGGCTGGTGTTGACGAACACTTCGACGTACCCGACCCAGGCCACCACGATCGCCGCGTTGCCGGCCCACGCGGTGATCCAGTACGACCAGGCGTTGAGGAACCCGGCGAATTCCCCGAACGCTTCCCGGGCGTATACGTAGGGTCCGCCGCTTGACGAGGTGCGCTTGGACAGCGCTCCGAACGTCATTGCCAGCGCCAGGGCGCCGAACGTGACCGCCGCGAACGCCACGAGGGAGATCGGCCCGTACGGCGCGAGTGCGGACGGAAGCGCGAAGACGCCGGTCCCGATGATGCTGCCGATTACCAGGGCGGTGGCTGCCGGCAAGCCCAGCGAGGATGTCGCACTGGGACGGCGATCCGTGCCTGTCCCACCCGGGGACTCGGATTCTCTTGAGGTCGAGGGCATGGCAGCACTCCTGATGTCGGCCGTTTTCAGCAGGCGAGTCGATCTATGACTGATCCTGCTGCGGCGTGAGCGCGCCGATCAGTGGCTATCGGTCCACCGACGAAGGCCGATGGTCCCTGTGATCGCTTCCGACCGGCCCACGGAACCTCGGTACCACTCGTGAATGCCCGCTCCTTTCGCGAGTCGTCGAGGACTCGTCCTGATGCACGCCTGGTCGAGCGCAATTGCAAAGCACGCGCACCCCGGAAGCCTCACCGGAACACGCATCGCATGAGGTGCCCACCACAACGTGAGTGCAATCGGAGCCGATCTCATGGCGAAGCCGCGCCGTAGCGTTCCGGCGCGGCTTCGTCGTCCTTGAGATTCGTGCGGTGGCCCGTCAGAGTGGCTCGCGGCGGTGCCCCACCATTCACCGACGCCCCTATAACGCGGGGGCGCGGGAAACTGGTCTGACCAGGTTGAAGACCTCGCGGGCTGCGTATCGCTTGAGGCATCGGATGATCTCACGACGGGTCTTGCCCTCCTGGGTGCGGCGTTCGAAGTACGCCTGGGTACGCGGGTCGTGGCGCAGCCGGGTGAAGACGATGCGATGCAGGGCGGCGTTGGCCTGCCGGTCGCCGCCGTAGTTGAGCCGGCGCGTGCGCCGTCGGCCGGAGGAGTACTCGATGGGGCTGACTCCGCAAAGGGCAGCAAAGGACGCCTCGGTGTTCAGTCGCTCGGGGTTGTCCCCCATGGTGATCAGGAGAGTGACGGCACTGTCCGGACCGATGCCCACCGGTTCGAGCAGCTGTGGGGCGTGGTGTTCGACGAGCCGGGTCAGGCGCTGGTTCAGCTCATTGATCTGCCCGGTGAGCTGTTCGATACGCTCGGCGAGCATGCGCAACGTCATGTGGGTGGCCTGGGCCACCGCGTCCTCGTCTCCCCCACCGTCGTGCGGGCCGAGGCGCGCGCAGGTGCGGAACAACTCGGCATTGCCCAGGCTCGACAGCCGTTCCCGCAGCGCGGGGTCGGCGATGACCAGGACGGCCTTGAGCTGGTTGATCGCCTGGGTGCGGGCCTTGACCGCGGAGTCCTTGGCGAGCTTGTAGATCCGGGCGCTGTGCACCGGTCCGTCGCCGGATTTGGCCCGGGCCTGGGCGCGGCCGCTGAGCACGGCCCGCGCGGCGGCCTGAGCGTCGAGCGGGTCCGACTTGCCGAGCAGCCGGCGGGCCGTGCGGTCGGGCCGGTTCACTTCAAGCACCTCGACGTGCTGAGCCAGCAGGTACCGGGAGAGGCCCGCTCCGAAGGTACCGGTGCCCTCCACGCCGGCCCGGCGCACCGTCCCCCGCTTGCGGGCCCAGACGAGCAGCTGTCGGTAGCCGGCCGCCGTCGCCGGAAAGGACTCGGTTCCCAGGACCTTTCCCAGCGGGGAGACCACGGCGGCGACATGCACCTCGCCGTGCGTGTCCACGCCCAGGACCACCTCGCGCCGATTGGGCGGATCCATGCTGGAGGAGGTGCTGCGCTCTCTGGTCGTCATGATGGTTCGCCTCCCACGTGCTCACGTGCTGGGTGGATGGCACCGGCCCGCTCGGGCGGTCTGAACCGTGATGGCGCCTGGAACTCGGCAAGGCCCCTATAGGGACACGCCCTGTGGCTCGGTACCAGCAGAAACCATCCCGCAACGACAGTCGACAAGCCTGTGACTGGACACTTCGGTCAAAGATCTCAAGAGTCAGACCCCCGTACGGAACGGCATCGCGCAACCGTCCCATCGTCCCCGGTGCATCAGCACGTCCCGACCACAGCCGGATGGCTTCGCCCGAACCAGTGCCCAACCTGGCTGGAGCAGGCTGAGAATGAGCCGAATCCCCGCCCACTCGTGACCGGCAATGACGGACAGCCGTCTGGCCCGCCGCACGGTCGTCCCTTCATCGACCATCGCACGAACGGCTTCGAGTCCTCTTTCTGGTACACGGCTGTGCACAAGTCATATAGCGGGCACCGACGGCCCGCGATGCGGCGAACTCGGTGCGCTGGTGGCGTTCCCGCTCCCGGTGGGCCTGGGCTATCTACTGCAGGACGATCCCGGCATCAGCGGGCCAGTCCTATTTGAAAGAAGCGGACTTAACGTCCAATCAGGGGCTTGGCGACTGAGTCCTGATTCCCTCGGTAAGGGCCCGTCGGCCCTTACCGGTGCGCCGGGTGGGTGTGGTTGCCAGGACTGTCGCGGGGTCGGGCCTGCCGCCGTCACCAGGGGAGTGTGCCGGCGCGATCGGTCACCGTGCCGGTGGGCGTGTCGGGCCCCAGGGTGGCGATACGCACCGCCGCCTCCGCGCCCTCCTCGACGCTCTGCCCGATGTGGCCGGTGAACTCGGTCGCGGTCTGGCCGGGGTCCACCGCGTTGAAGCGGACGTCGGGGATCGTCCTGGCGTACTGCATGGTCAGCATGGTGACCGCGCTCTTCGACGAGCCGTAGGCGGCGAGCGGATACTGCGACTCGACCCGCTCCGGGTCGTGGGTCAGCGTGAACGACCCCAGACCACTGGTGACGTTGACGACGGACGGGGCAGCCGCCTTCCGCAGCAGGGGCAGGAACGCGTGCGTGACGCGCACCAGACCGAAGACGTTGGTTTCGTAGACGTGGCGGATCTGGTCGGCCGTCATGTCCTCGGGGGCCGTCACTTCACCGAGGATGCCGGCGTTGTTGACGAGAACGTCCAGGTGGCCGGCCCGCGCGCGCAGCGTCTCGACCGCCGCGCCGACCGACGCGTCGTCGGTCACGTCCAGCTGGACGAAGCCGGCGCCGAGCCGGTCGGCGGCCTTGCGTCCGTTCCCGGCGTCCCGGGCTCCGATCCAGACCGTCTGGCCCACCTGGACGAGTCGGCGCGCGATCTCGTGGCCGAGGCCCCTGTTGCCGCCGGTGATCAATGTGGTGGTCACGTCGTGTCTCTCCTGTGCGTGTCGTCGGAGCGGGTGCTCCCGCAAAAGCGGTCACCGGGAGCACCCGCGGGATCGGTTCGCGGCGGTGCGGCCCGCCGGCGTCGATGCCGGCGGGCGTCCGGCGCTAGTGGGCGGGACGGAACGGGCGCAGCAGGCGGATGCCGTCCTCGATGGATCCGTCGATCAGCTCGAGCATCTGCGGGACGAGTTCCCGCATCCGGGGCGCGGCGAGGTGTGCGTCGAGGTGGGCGCGTGTCTCCCAGCGTTCGTAGATGACGAACTCGCCGGGTCGGCCCTCGACTTCGTGGGCCTCGTAGTCGATGTTGCCGAGGTCGTTGCGCGAGGGGGTGACGGCGGCGGTGATGAACGCCTTGAGGTCGTCCTCCCTGCCCGCCTTCGCCTTCGCGTCCCAGACGACGGTCACGTAGCCGGTGGGTGTTGCGGTCATGGTCATTTCTTTTCTGTTCCGGGCTGACGGGCTGTGTGTCGGTACCGGGCCGGTGTCAGCTCTCGATGAAGTCGAGGAGGTCGGCGTTGACGGTGTCGGCGTTCACGGTGCACATGCCGTGCGACAGTCCCGGGTAGACCTTCAGGCGCGCGTTCTTGACCAACGTGATCGCCATCTCGGCGGAGTTGGCGATCGGGACGATCTGGTCGTCGTCGCCGTGCATGATGAGCGTGGGCACGTCGATCGCCCGGAGGTCGTCGGTGAAGTCGGTCTCCGAGAACGCCTTGATCCCCTCGTAGTGCGCCTGCGCGCTGCCGGTCATTCCCTGACGCCACCAGTTCTGGATGACGCCCTGGGAGACGTCCGCGCCCGGGCGGTTGAACCCGTAGAACGGCCCGGAGGCGAGGTCGAGGTAGAACTGGGAGCGGTTGGTGGCCACGGCCTCGCGGAAGCTGTCGAAGACCTCGACCGGCAGCCCTCCCGGGTTCGATTCGGTCTGGACCATGAGCGGCGGGACCGCTCCGATGAGGACGGCCTTGGCGACCCGCCCGGCACCGTGCCTGGCGACGTACCGGGCGACCTCTCCGCCACCGGTGGAGTGGCCGACGTGGACGACGTCGCGCAGGCCGAGGTGCGCCACCACGGCGGCGGCGTCCGCCGCGTAGTGGTCCATGTCGTGCCCGTGGCCGACCTGGGCGGAGCGCCCGTGCCCGCGGCGGTCGTGGGCGATGACGCGGTAGCCGTGCTGGACGAGGAACAGCAGTTGGGCGTCCCAGTCGTCCGAGCTCAGCGGCCAGCCGTGGTGGAACATGACCGGCCGGCCCGAGCCCCAGTCCTTGTAGAAGATTTCGGTTCCGTCGCTGGCGGTGACGAACGGCATGGTCTGCTCCTCGTGGTCTCGCCCGGGTACCGGGCGGATTCGATGTCTCCACGAGAATGGCTCGGCCACCGTACCGACAGCCTCCGTCAGCTGACTGACATCCGGCCGACGGCTCGCTTACGTCAGTACCGGGGCAGTGCTGAGACCCGACCGGTAGCTCTCACAGCCCGGTGGCCGGAAGTTCGGGAGGCAGCGCCTCCAGAGCGTCGCGGAGCCCGGCCCGCGACGTGATCCCCAGCTTCGGGAACACACGGTAGAGATGCGACGACACGGTCCGCGGCGAAAGGAACAGACGCGACGCGATCTGCGGGTTCGACAGCCCTGTCGCCGCCAGCCTGGCGACCTCCAGCTCTTGCGGGGTGAGGGCCTCACCAGCCTTGCTCCGGCCGGTCCGCGTCATCCCGGTGGCGCGGAGCTCCGCCGCGGCCCGAGTCTCCCACGAACGGGCCCCGAGCGCCTCGAAGCGGCCGCGGGCGGCGGTCAGCTGCACCCGGGCCTCGCGGTTGAGTCCCTGACGGCGCAGCCTCTCGCCGTACGCCAGATGAGCACGGCCGACCTCGAAGGGCCACTGCTCGACGCCCGGCAGTGCGAGTGCCTCCTCGAAGCACCGGACCATGTCCTCGGCAGCCGATGTCATCGCCGTGACCGTGGCCGAGCTCAGCGCGAGCCGCGACGAGAGGTGGCCGACACCGGCGTCGCGCAGCGCGTCCGCGTGCCGTCGCGCCTCCTCGTGCCGCCCGGTGCGCACGGCGGCCTCGACGAGGTCCGGCGCGGACCACACGGCCTCGGGGTTGAACGGCGGCAGCACACCCGGGGCGCAGATCGCTGTGGCGTGCCGGAAGGCCGTCTCGAAGTCGGCGGCGCCGAGGGCCGCCCGGGCCGCCGCTTGGTGGGCGCAGTTCTCCAGCCGCCGCAGTCTTCTGGGCCCCGACCACCCCCAGACGGCCTCGCAGTGGCGGCGGCACGCGTCGAGGTCGCCGCGCTGGGCCGCGGCCATCGCGGCGATGTAGTGCCCCACCTGGGCGAACAAGTGGTATCCCGTCTCCTCGGACAGGGCGACGAGCTCGTCCGCGGCGTCGGCCGACGGCTGCCAACGGCCGGTGTACAGGTCGTCCAGGGCGACGAACATCAGGGCCGGCATGCTCGATCCCACCGCGTCGCCGTCGCGTATGACCCGCAACACGGCCTCGCGGCAGCCCGGAAGCCGGTCGAGGTACGAGGCGGTCAGGGCGGTGCGGATGACCACGTCGGCGTCACTCTGGTCCCTCAGCCGCGCGATCTCCTCGTCCAGGCGGCGCAGCATGCCGTCGGTGAGGGAGCCGAGGTCGTGGTGGACGCGAGCCAGGGACGCCGCGGCGGCGGGCGACGCCGCGGGAAGCTGGGCGAGGACCTCGGACAGAGGCTGCCAGTGCTCGGGCCGGCCCGAGTACTGGCTGGCGAGCGTGAGGGTGAACAGCGCGGTCTCCAGCTCGGCGGACGGCGGACCGGGCGACACCGGCGCCTGCTCGAGCGCCTCCATCAGCAGCGCGTGGGCGGTGTCGGCGTCCCCTTCCGTGACGAGCACGAGGAAGCCGGCCGTCGCGGCCGCCAGGAGCGACCGGACCGCCGGATCGCCCTCGACCTCACGCATGATCTCGTGGCTGATCTCCAGATGACCCGCGACCCAGGCGGCGACGTAGGCGGCCTGCGACAGGCGGCGTCTGCGGACCATCCGGTCGGGGCTCAGCTCGGCCGCGCGCCGCAGCCTCGCGATCGCGCCGTCGGCGTCACCGCGTCGCAGGCTGCTGCGGGCCGCCGACTCCACGACGGCGGCGACCGCCTCGTCGGGCGCCGTCGTGGCTCTCGCGAGGTGATCACCGCGCCGCTCGGGCTGGTCGGCCAGCGCGTCGGCCAGCCGGCGGTGGGCGCTGCGCCGCTGCTCGCCGGTGGAACCGTCGACCACCGCGGCCCTGACCAGCGGGTGCCTGAAGCGCACCACGCGGCCGTTCTCCGCGACCATGACCAGGTGGTCGCGCTCCGCGGGAGCGAGCCCGTCGAGCCCGCCCGGCCCGCCGGCCGCCTCGAGAATGCCGATGTCGCCGGAGCCCTCGAGAGCCGCGAGCAGCAGTACCTCGCGCGTTCTGTGCGGCAGCCGCCCGACGCGGGCGCTGTATAGAGCGCGCACGTCCCGTCCCTGGCCGCTCGCCCACCCCGCCCCTTGGCCGTGTTGGCCGCCGGACGCCCCGGCGGACCCGGCGAACTCGAGCAGAGCCAGGGGGTTTCCCTGCGCCTCGTGCGCCACGGTCGAAAGGACCCGACGGGGGAGGTGGGCGAAGCGCCGGGACAGCAGTCGCAGGGCGTCCGAGTCACCCAGCGGCGCGATCTCGAGCTCCGGCAGGCCGGTGGACCGGAAGGATGCGTCGGACTCCGTTCGCCCTGCTCCGAGCAGCCCGATGCGGCGACCGCCCAGTCTTCTGGCGACGAAACCCACCGCAGCCCGGCTCGCCTGGTCGACGGCATGAAGGTCATCGACCACGAGGAGCAACGGCCGCTCCTTCGCGGCCTCGTCGAACAGGGACAGTGCCGCGTTCAGGACGGCGATCCGGCTCGGCGCGGGACCGGCGCCGAGACCGAGGGCGACCTCGAGGGCCTCCCGCGTGGAACGCGGCAGACGACCGAGCTCGTCCGGCAGCGAGCCGACGAGCTGATGGAGCCCCGCGAAGCTGATGTCCGTCTCGTACTCGTCGCCGCTCCCGCGGACGACCCGCATTCCCTTCGCCACCGCCAGCTCGGCGGTCGCGTCCAGGAGCGCCGTCTTCCCCACGCCCGGATCACCGGTGAGCAGCAGGACGGCTCCGTCCGTCCCGGCCATGTCCAGGAACGCCGCAAGCTCTGCGAGCTCGCCCTCCCGGCCGACCAGCCCAGTCGGGCCGACACCCATGCCTGTCCTTGACTTCGCCCACATCCGCCGTGTCCCTCGCTCTGCCTCGCGAGGCGGTCGAACCACCAGCCACGCACTTGACCAGCGATTATCGCACCCACCGGCAAACGGAGTGTGAAGCCATCTGCTTCGCCGACACCCGCAGCTCCCAGACGAAGATCATGCAGAACACCCGTCGGGCGCTGCGGCCCCACCGCAACGACAGCACGAAGGCCACGCGGGTCATCGTGCCGGTCTCTCCCCCGGCCTGGCAAAGACCCGGCCGGCATGGTCGCCTCCGCCGGCTATCGCCCCTTCGTCGCCGTCCTCCGAGGCCTGCGCAGTCGTGATGAACGACTCGTCGAGCAGCTCGCATCCCGCGCCCGCACCGGCGGACAGCGCAAGATCCACGTCCGACGCGACGAAGACGGACGGATCATCGGTGCCGACACCGGCGGCGAGGACGTCGTCCAGGGCCAGCGGGTTCGCGGTGCCGAGCGGGTGCGTCCCCGTAGCCGGTGTGAACAACGTGTCACCGTCGTTGAGCAGGTGCACCGGGCGCACGGCACGGGCGCCGTCGTACGCCGTGCCGGCCAGGTTCCCGCGGCGGCGAGGGTTCCCTCACAGAACTGGCACCGCGACGCTTTCCTCGCCCCTCCCACGCTCCGGGCTCGTCCCGAGCGCCGTCAGCGTCACCCCGGCTGCCACCGCCAGCGCCGCCACCAGCCCCGCCGCGAGCACCGCCCAGTGACCCAGGAACGTACAGACGACCACCAGCAGCGCCGTGGCCGGCAGCACCGACTGCTGGGCGATCCCCACCTTGTAGAAGCGCGAGTGCAGCGCCCACACCGTGAGCAGGAACAGCGCTGTCGGCAGCGTCACCGCCGCCGACGCCGACAGCGCCGAAAGGTGCGCCTTGCCCACCGCCTGCTCCACCGCCACCTCCAGGCCGGCCCCGATCGCGGCACCCGAGACGAAGATCAGGTAATGGCCGTAGCCCCAGAGGAAGGACTGCCGGTTGGAGCGGAGGTGCCCGTGGATGGGGACCGCGAAGTACACCCACCAGGCGGCGAAGATGATCAGCAGTCCGCCGGCGGCGATGGGCAGCAACTCACCCAGGGCCTCGTGCTCGTCGATCCCCGACTTCACGGCGACGGTCGCCGCCGCGATGGTCTCGCCGAGCACGATGAGCGTGAGCAGCCCGTACCGTTCGGCGATGTGGCGGGGGTGCCACGGCGTGGGGTGGGCCCGCTCCGCATACAGCGGTACGGCCATCTCCAGCAGCGCCATCACCAGGAAGACCCACGGGCGGCCGGCCTCCGGCAGGGCCAGTAGCCCCAGCCAGCCGATCTGGCACAGCCCGATGGCGTACCGCAGCGCCATCGTCCGCTCGGGGCCCTGGCTCGACCGCGCCACGCGCAGCCACTGCGCCGTCATGGCGAGCCGCATGATCACATAGCCCAGGACGACGACCAGGTACGCGTGTTCCTCGAACGCCGGGGAGACGCCTGCCGTCAGGACGAGCACGCCGGCTATCTGGATCAGCGTGACGATCCGGTACAGCACGTCGTCGTTGTCGTAAGCCGAGGCGAACCACGTGAAGTTCATCCACGCCCACCAGATGGCGAAGAAGATCATCAAGTAGTTGAGGATCCCCTCGCCCGTGTGTCCCTCTACCATGGCGTGCACCAACTGGGCGCCTGCCTGGGCTATGGCCACGATGAAGCACAGGTCGAAGAAGAGCTCCAGTGAGGAGACGCCGCGGTGGGTCTCGTCGCGGCCTCGCGCCGTGAGCCTGCGCAGTGGTCTGTGGTGTGCGGGCGCCGCGGAGCACACCGGCGGCGGAGCCGGGCTGCTTGTCATCTGGTGAGCCAAGCTCCGAAATGCCGCTGCAGTCGGGGATTGATCTGCCAGACCATCGCTGCTGCCGCCGCCGGGACGAGTACAGCGAGTCGCACCGGCAGGTACAGATCCTCCAGAACAGGGTTCGTGGCCAGGCCCAGCAGGACGATGGTGGGGTAGATACCGCACACGGTGAGGAGCCACAGTTTCCAACGCCGGACGGCGGCCGGAACGGTGGGGCCGAGCCGGGGCTCGGCGTTCGCGGACGCGTCCCGGCTCTGCTCCCGGAGCGTGTGCCGGATGTCTGTCACTGCCGGTGGGCTTGGCAGTCCAGGATCGTCGGCACCGTAGGCATGGGAAACAATTCTCTCGTTCATGGACCACTCCAAATCGAAATGCTGCGTGTCGTTGTGATTCCATCGGTTCCTGCTCGACCGAGGCGATGTTGGCGCTGCGTGATGGGCTGCCCGCGCGCAACAGCGGCAGCAGTTGCCGGGTGAGCAGCACAGGGCTCAGATGGTTTCGCTGTGTCTCGGCCGGAGCGGACAGGTCGGCGATGTATTGCTCGGCCCCGAAACGCTGCGCGATCGGCACCGGTCGCTGCGGGGCACGACCGTGCAGAAGTAACTGGTGCACGACTTCCGCAAGCTCCTCAGCCAGAGCGAGACCAAGACCGTTCGTCGCTCCGGTGATCAGAATCGACGCCTGGTGCAACCTTCCCGTGCAGGGGTCAAGGCCCGACGGCCCGGCACCCAGGTGGGCGCCGGGCCAGGTCATGATCTGATCAGTGAGCGGACTGGGTGTGGTCCTGCTCCACGTACACCTTGAGGGCCTGGAACTCCTCGATCGCTCGCGGGCCGCACAGATAGCCGTAACCGCTGCCCTTGACGCCGCCCTCCTCGAAGTCCTCGCTGATGGCTCCCCAGGTGTTGATCCACACCGTGCCGGTGCGGATGCGCCGGGCGATCCGGCGGGCCTTCATCGAGTCCGAGCTGAACACCGAGGCGGCCAGACCGTAGATGGTGGCGTTCGCCTTGGCCACGGCGTCGTCCTCATCATCGAAGATCTCGAACGTCTGGACCGGACCGAAGACCTCCTCCTGCACGATCCGGACGTCGGTGCGGTCCACCTCGATCAGGCTCGGCCGGTAGAACGCGCCGGCGGCCAGCGGGCCGTCGGTGACCACACCGCCGCGCAGCAGCACCGTGCCGTACGAGGCGGCTTCCTCGACGATCGCGTCCACCCGCTGGGCGGACGCCCGGTCGATCACCGGGCCGAGCTGGGCCTTCTCGTCGTCGCCCGACCCGAGCCGCACCTGCGCGAGCGCGGCGGTGAGCCGAGTGCGCACCTGGTCGGCGATGTCCCGGTGAACCAGTACACGGGAGCCGGTGCAGCAGAACTGCCCGTTCATCAGCACCAGCGACTGCACCACGGTGGGGATCACCATGTCCAGATCGGCGTCGGGAAAGACCACCATCGGCGCCTTGCCGCCCAGTTCCAGACCGAGCCGCTTGAGCGTGGTGGAGGCCGCAGCCGCGATACGGCGCCCGACCGGCGTACTGCCGGTGTAGTTGATCACGTCGACCTTGTCCGAGGAGACCAGGAACGGGGCCCCGGTGTTGCCGGACTCGGTGAACACGCTGACCACGCCCGCCGGGATCTCCGTGACCGAGGCCAGGACCTGCGCGAAAAGCTCATTGGTCAGCGCCGTCTGAGCCGGAAGCTTGACCACGACGGTGCAGCCGGCGGCCAGCGCCGGGCCCAGTGCCCGCACGGTCAGCATGATGGGGGAGTTCCAGGGAGAAATGATCCCGGCGACACCGAGCGGCTCGGGTACCGAGTGGGTGTACTGGCCGGGTGCCGTCTCGGCGGCGCGCCCGGCGGTCTGAGTGCGCACAGAGGCCGCCGCGTACCGCAGCCACCCGACCGCACCGCTGACCTCCCACGTGGTCTCACCCAGCAGCTTGCCGTTCTCCCGGGACAACATGGCCGCAACCTCGGGTACCCGGGCCTCGAGGGCGTCGGCCAGCCGGCTGAGCGCGGTCGCCCGGAGCGAGGGAGTGCGCGCCCATTCGGTGGTCTCGAACGCGGCGGCGGCTGCGTCCACGGCGGCCGAGGCCTCTGCCTCGCCACCGTCGTAGAACGAGCCGACGACGGTGCCGTCGGCCGGGTTGATCGATTCCAGAACCGAGCCGGAGCCGGTCCACTGTCCGTTGATCCAGTGCTGCGCGATGGTGTTCATGGTCCGCTCCTCGTGGTCTCACCCGGGTACCGGGCGGATTCGATGTCTCCACGAGAATGGCTCGGCCACCGTGCCGACAGCCTCCGTCAGCTGACTGACATCCGGCCGACGGCTCGCTCACGTCAGTACCGGGACAGTGCTGAGACCCGAGCGGTGGCTCTCGGTGGACGCCAAGTCCACTTCTGGTAGCGGACTCGTCCCGGCTGCTCGAGGAATCCTTGGCGGGCGAGTCGTCCCAGGCGGGAGCAGGTGACGTTGATCGAGGGCTCGTCGGTGGGCAGGTCGAGGTGCTCGTGCAGATCGCGGACACGGAACACCTTTCCGGGGTGCTCGTTGAACATGGTCACGATGCGCTGGTAGACGGTGGCAGTGGCGGTCTCCGCGGGGGCCGTTGTGTGGTGGGGAGGGGTGAGGCCGTCGATGACTTTGCGGGTGGCGGCGAGCTCGGCCAGGCGGGCTTCTGTCTCGGCAAGGTCGGTGGTAAGCCGCTCGATCTACTCGCGCAGGTGGTCAGCGCGAGCTGCGGTTTCATCGTGTTCGGTCTGCAGCAGCCGCAGGAGTTCGCAGACGTTCACGCGGCCAGCTCCACGTCGTCCCGCCATGTGGGAGTAGGGGCGGTGAGGCGGCGGAGCATGCCGGCGGTGGAGGCCCAGTAGACGCGGGAGGTCGCGTTGTCGGGCCGGTGATCGTAGTTTCGGGCCAGGCGCCGCTGCAGCATGAGGGTGCCGTTGACCTGCTCGACCACCCACCGCTTCGGTTGCGGGACGAAGCCTTTCCCCTCGTCGTCGAGGTTGCGGCGAACCACCTCGACGGTGATGTCCTTCACCGCCCCGTGGATGATCACGGCGTCCTTGAAACCCTGGTCGACCAGGACCTTCTCCAGGCGCATCCCGCACCGCTCGGCCGCCTGGTCCAGCAGGGCGATGCCGGCCTCGTTGTCGTGCGCGCTCGCGGCCAGAACCACCACTCCGATGATCAGACCCAACACGTCGACGGCGAGCCCCCCGCTTCCTGCCGGGCGTCTTCTTGTTCGCGTCCAGTCCCGTCGTCTCCTTCGGCACCCCGGCCGCCACGCGGACGGACTGGGTGTCGATGATCACCAGGGACGGGTCCTCTAATCGTCTGGACCGCTCCCGCACCTGGCAGCGCAGGATCTCCTGGATCCGCTGGTCGAGGCCGTCCTGGCGCCACAGGGTGAAGTAGTAGAACACCGCCGACCAGGCCGGGAGGTCGTGCGGCAGGAGCCGCCACTGGCAGCCCGTCCGGTTCTGGTAGAGCAGCGCGTTCACGACCTCGCGCAGGTCGCAGGAGCCCGGGTTCCCGGTCGCCGACTGTGCCACCCGCTCCTGCTTCCACGCGGTGACCAGCGGCTCGATCAGCGCCCACTGCTCGTCGGACAAGTCGGTTGCGTACGGCATCCGTTCCATGCCCGCGACCCCATCATGCACACGCCATGGCACGAGGACGGAACCGTCCCATCACCCACGAACGGGCGACACCACATCATCAGGAACGGGACTTAACGCCCTCTGAGAGGACGTTCGCGTCATTTGCGTAGTGGTTTGGGTTGGTTTGGCCGCGCCAGGATTGGCCATATACAGGCAGAACAGGCGGTTTGGGGCCGCCGTTTCGGCAGACGCGATCCTGCGTTTCACCCCGGTTCTGTCCAATAGCTCCTGTCCGGTTCGAAGAACATACCGAAAAGGGCTTTTGCCTCGCTCGATCGAGCGATATGCCCGGGCGCGGGCCTCGTGCATGAGTATCCCCATGACCTCTTCGCAGCCGCGCCTGCCGTACCTGAGTGATCTCTCCGACGCCCGCTGGGCGTTGATGGAACCGACGTTGACGGCTTGGCGGGCCGAGCGTCAGAAGACCTCGCTCAATCTCGGCGGCAAGGTCACTGACCTGCGGGAAGTCATGAACGCGATCCTCTTCCTCAACCGGACCGGCGTCCCGTGGCGCTATCTTCCACATGACTTTCCGCCGCACACCACGGTGTTCGGCTACTTCAGTGCCTGGACCGCCGACGGCACCATCGAGAAACTCGGCGTCCACCTGCACCGGATGGTCCGTGAGCAGGCAGGACGCACCGCCGAGCCCACCGCCTGCGTGATCGATGCACAGAGCGTCAAGACCGCGACCAGCGTTCCCACCGATACCCAGGGGACGGATGCCGGCAAGAAGATCGTGGGCCGCAAGCGCAGCATCGCCGTCGACACCCTCGGCCTGTTACTGCTGGTCATCGTGACCGCCGCCGGCGTCTCCGACAACGAGGCCGGCAAACAGCTCCTCACCCAGCTCGCCGCCGATCACCCCACCATCACCAAGGCATGGGTCGACACCGGCTACAAGACCAAAGCCATCGAATACGGCGCCACTCTCGGCATCGACGTCGACGTCGTCCCACGAAACGAGCAGGTCAAAGGCTTCTCCGTGATCCCCAGGCGCTGGGTCGTCGAGCGAAGCTTCGGATGGATCATGATGCACCGCCGACTCGCCCGCGACTACGAGACCAAACCCGCACACTCCGAGAGCATGATCCGCATCGCGATGATCTCGAATCTCGCGAAACGAGCAACCGGCGAAACACCCATAACCTGGCACAACCCATGAACTATCCGGTTTTCAACCGGAACGTCCTCTGAGTACGTGTTCGCGGCCGTCGCTGACTTCGATGAGGCGGATGACCACGCTGTCCTGGCTGCCGTACAGCCCGAACCAGCCGCGGTACGTGCGCAGGGCGGGAGCGTCGCCGGTCCATTCGCCGGTGACGGCCGGGCCGCCTTCTTCGAACTGGAGGGCCGCGAGGTACCGGGTGGGCTCCGGCTGGTCCGCCGTACGCGGGGCGGGAACGTCCCTGGCCTTCAGGGCGGCGAAGTCGGCGTGCGCGGCCTCGACGGCTTCGGGGTACGCCTCGCGCTTGGCGTGTTCGGCGAGCGCCCGGTAGATGCCGGCGACGGAGGGGTTCTGTCCCTTGCGCTTGCTGGTGGGGGTGATCAGGTCGGGCTGGATCTGCTCGACGGACTCGCCGCCCGCGCGGCACCGGAGCACGGTGTGGAGCATGTCGGCGGTGATGACCGGGGGTCGGCCGCCGTGCTTGCCCTTGCGGGCCGCGGTGTCGAGCCCCTCCAGCGTCGACTCCGGGATGTCCTCCCGTTCGGTCTCCGCCATCGCCGCGAAGAACGCGAACAGCAGCTTGCCGGGGCCGGTGGGTCGTAGATGCCGGGCAAGGGCCCGGCGAGCATCTCCAGGACCAGGCCGTGGGCGGTGAGGTGGTCGGCGAGCACGGTGAGTTCGGCGGCGTCGCGGCCGAGCCGCTTCATCTCGTACACGGTAAAGATGACGCGGCTGTGCGGGGCGTGGGCCTTGACCTCCCGCGCCGTACAAGCGACTCCTCGAACTGGGCCCTCCGCGGACGCGGGTGCTGATCTTCTCGCTGAAGATCTTGTCCCTCGGGATGCCGTGGCCCGCAAGGCGTCGAGCTGGGAGTCGTCGTCCTGCCCAAGGGCGGAGCAAGGGGCGCGGGTGGTGCCGTCTCTTACGCCGGCCTCCGCGCCGGTTCTCGTGATCGTCACGGACTCATGGCAGGCCGAGCCCTCCACGGTCCGCGCACGCGTGGAACTCGTCCACGGTCAGCGTCGGATGCGCAGGGCTTGGCGGCATGGGGAAGGGCAGTCCGGCACCGCGTACCTCGATGATCTTTGGGGTGGGGTCTCGTCGCAGCCGTGTGTCTCGTGGAGGCGGGCCCGGAGAACGTCACTCGATGTGGGTCGTTGCCCTACCTGCCGGCCAGGGCTGCTGATACTCGATGAGTCGGCCTGCCGGGTCGTGTCGGCGGTTGGGTGCGAACAACAACTTCGTTCGAGAAGCAGCGCCGGGTATGCGGCCCGAAGAAGGGAGTGTCTTGTCGCATACTCGGCGCTGACCGGCAGAGTTACGCCGTCGTGGCTGCTGTCTCGGTGGCTTCGACTGCGGACTTGAAGTCAGGGTGGACCCCGATTTGATCAAGCCACACGCTCATCGAGTTGTAGCAATTGAACCTTTCGATCTTTCCGTCACGGAGGTACCAGAGGTCCGCCGCCGGCACGTCGATCCGGTTCCCGGTCGGTGGGATCTCGCCGACCGGAGTCGGAAACCCTCCGAGATGCGTGCCCTGGATTCGCAACTCGACGGCGACGACATCACCGAACGCATGTACCTCGAGCAGCTCACGGTGTACATCGGGGAACGAGCGGGCGAGGCCCGCGATCACCTGGGGAATCTGCTCTCCGCGGAAACTCTGCGAGGTCGACATGTCGTTGAACGACCCGTCCTCGGTGAACAAGGCCAGGAAACCGTCACCGTCGAGAACGTTCCCTTCCGCGAGCCGGTAAGCCTCGCGAATGGTCTTTTCGTTACTTTCCATTCCTGTTCTCCTTTGAGTTTCGCAACACGCTCACGGTCCGCGCTTGTCTTTGATTGACACTTTCCGGATGTCGTAACGATAGTTGTTACTTCAGATTGTCGCAACCTTCACTGTTGCGACTACGCTGTCGTAACATGGAGCGTTGCGACCGGAGGAGGGGTCATGAGCGCCAACAGCAGGCTGACCATTGCCGCCCATGCGCTGGCCTGGATCGGCCTCTACCAGCGCCAGGGCCACGAGGTCGCCACCTCCGAGCAGATCGCAGCCAGCGCGAACACCAACCCCGTGGTGATCAGACGGCTGCTCGGCGAGCTGCGCAGGGCCGGCCTCGTGGAGTCCCGGCGGGGCGCGGGCGCGGGCTGGTCGCTGGCGCGCGAGCTGGGGTCGATGACCCTGCTCGACGTGTACGAGGCAGTGGAACCCGGCCCGCTGTTCGCGATGCACCGCACCGCCCCGGACCAGGGATGCGTGGTGGGGCACGGCATCCAGCCGGCAATGCAGAACATCTACGAGGGCATCGAGGAGACCCTGAGACACGAACTGGCCCGCGTCACGCTCGAGAAGGTACTCAGGGACGTACTCGCGGCACCTCGCCAGCCTCTCTGATCAGCTGGGCGACCCCGTGCGAACCGTAGGGTTCGGCGTGGGTTCTGCCCACCGGGGCGGAGTGACGTGAGCGTGGAGACGGAATCCCGCGCCGAACGCGTTGGATCCACCGCCGGAACAGACGGCGGGCGCAGGCCGAGCTCACCGCGGACCAGGCCGTACTCGTCCAGCGGCTCTACGCCGACGAGCGGGAGAAGACCGTCCAGCAGATCCCCGACAGATCCGGCGTGCCCCGTTTCACGGTGCACGGGCGCCTCGACAAGCCCAGACCGTCCCCCGCCAGGCCCAGAAGGCTGCGACCGCCCACCCAGCCGGACAGCCGGACAGACCATCAGCTGCCGCAATGATCGGCAGACCCTTAGGCCAGGACGTCGACGCGCCCCGAGCACGCCCGCTGAATGGCCTGCAGGTCCGCCCGCGCAGGGCCGTCTCTTCCGCCGTGGACAGCTGTCCGCACCTTCGCCTCGATCTCAGCCACCACCTCGTCGGTGAGGAACGGCAAGCCGATGCGGCGGTAGCCGGTGTCCACGGGCGTGGACAGGCCGAGCTTGACGGCGTCCCAAGCCCGCAGCGCCGCTTTCTGCTCGTCGGTGTGGCCGCCGCCCGCCTGCCGCCCGCCGCGCAGCCGCCGGATCCAGGGCTTCGCCGTGCTCGTCGTGCTGCGGCTGCGTGCCTGGTCGAGCTCGTCGAGGTCTCTCAGCAGGGTCTGCGTGTCGGCGTGGATCTGCGTGCACAGCTTCCGCGCCCGGGCGAATGTCTTGTGGGTGACCACCGCAGCGGCCACCACGAGCGTCAGGCCAGTGGAAATCAGAGGCACCGGGTGCGTGGCGACGAACCGTGCCCCCAGGAAAGCCACCACGGCGAAGATGCCGGTCACGTTCGCCAGCGCCCGGAAGACAGCCGCTCGCTGGATACGGCTCGCGAGCCGCTCCAGGACGTGGTCCTTCGGCTCGGCGATCCGAGACAGGATCGTCAGCGCGATGTAGATCAGTGCCAGCGAGAGCGCGGCCTGCCGGTAGTTGACCGGCTGCGCCGTGCCGTCGAAGACCTTGACCAGACTGACGATCGGGCCGGGGACCGCGAAGCTCCCGACGATGAACAGGATCACGAAGATTTTGAGGATGCCCTCACGGAGATGGTTCGCCTTCAGGTAGCGGTTCAGGGCTGGCATCCCGGAAAGTGCCACCACCCATCCGCCGATGAAGAGGAACTTACCCAGCCCCCGCTGGCCGTCCCGGAAGAGCAGGTCGCCGTACATGATGCTCGCGAACCCGAGGGGAAGCAAAGCGAGTTGCCCGTAGGTGCGCACGGTGCGGACCGTTGTCATGGGCCCACTGTGCGAGACCGCACCGGTCGGCCGTGCTGATTTGAGGCAGGCCAGAGGGTTTCGGCGCCGTACGACGGTTGTTGGTTCGCTTACCTGCCCGCGCCGCGCTCGGATTGCGCCTGCCGTCAGCCGCTGCTCGGAGACATGCCTGCCCCGACCCGCCCGCGCGTGGGCTTTCGCAGGCCAGTGACCGGCTGGTGAGTGATTGGCCGACGATTTACTACCAACCCATTGACTGTTCCGAGCCGAACGGCGGTGATCGAACCTGAGGGATCCCGTTGACACCGGTACAGCTCGTCACGACTGCCGATCGGGTAAGGGCTCTTTCCCGGATTGCTGCCCGCTGCACCGCATCGTCTTCACCCGGCTACGTCACGACCCACGCACCCTGGCGTACTACGAAAGCCGCACCCAGGAGGGCAAGACCCGACGTAAGATCATCCGATGCCTCAAGCGGTATGCGGAGGTCTTCAACCTGGTCAGACCAGTGTCCAGCACCCCCGCGTTATAGGGGCGTCCTGGAGCATGCCCACGAAGCAGCGGCCGTCCACCGTGTCGCTAGCCGCACGGCTGGGCACCGACTCCAAGACCGTGTGGAACTGGCTGCATGGAAAGTCGCGGCTGTCGGCGGGCGGCCCCACCAGCTCCTCTGAGAACAAGGCGGCATTCGCCTGTCGGTCGCCGCCGTAGTTGAGCCGGCGCGTGCGCCGTCGGCCGGAGGAGTACTCGATGGGGCTGACTCCGCAAAGGGCAGCAAAGGATGCCTCGGTGTTCAGCCGCTCGGGACGTCGCCCGTCATGGCTGCGATCGCGAATTCAGCGTCCCTGAGAACAGCGCTGGCAGACAAACTGCATGACGAGCCGAACGCGTCACGCGGGCACGCACAGTCAACTTCCCAGTGATGCCCCACCGGAGCGCTCCGGTGAGGCTTCGTCTCATGGCTCCAGGTGGAGGCCCGCCAAGGATGCTCCCCGGCGGGGCCTCGATCTACACCGGCGCTGTCACGCGTCTGTCACCAGCTACGCCGACGCCACCGGACCGCAAAGCCCTGACCTGCTACAACGCACACACCATGGACTGGCATGGACGCCGATAGACGGTCTCTACAACCTGTGCCATGTGGTACCCAGTGAGGGACCCAGGATCAGGACCGGGGCCTCTTCTGGCCCGTCAAAGCGGTATTGCAGGGTGTTCGACGGTGTCTCACTCACGGCTCCGACCCTCTCACGTCTCACAGACGCCCTTATAACGCGGGGGTACGGGAAATCGGTTTGACCAGGTTGAAGACCTCGCGGGCTGCGTATCGCTTGAGGCATCGGGTGATCTCACGGCGGGTCTTGCCCTCCTGGGTGCGGCGTTCGTAGTACGCCCGGGTACGCGGGTCGTGACGCAGCCGGGTGAAGACGATGCGGTGCAGGGCGGCGTTCGCCTGGCGGTCGCCGCCGTAGTTGAGCCGCCGGGTTCTTCGCCGGTCGGAGGAGTACTCGATGGGGCTGACTCCGCAAAGGGCGGCAAAGGACGCCTCGGTGCTCAGCCGCTCGGGATTGTCTCCCATGGTAATCAGGAGAGTGACGACGCTGTCCGGGCCGATACCCACCGGTTCGAGTAGCTGCGGGGCGTGGTGTTCGACGAGCTGGGTCAGGCGTTGGTTCAGCTCATTGATCTGAGCCGTGAGCTGTTCGATGCGCTCGGCGAGCATGCGAACGTCATGTGGGTGGCCTGGGCCACCGCGTCCTCGTCTCCCCCACCATCGGGTGGGCTGAGGGACGCGCAGGTGCGGAACGGCTCGGCATTGCCCAGGCTCGACAGCCGTTCCCGCAGAGCCGGGTCGGGATGGCCAGAACGGCCTTGAGCTGGTTGATCGCCTGAGTGCGGGCCTTGACCGCGGAGTCCGTGGCGAGCTTTAGATCCGGGCGCTGTGCACCGGCCCGTCGCCGGACTTGGCCCGGGCCCGGGCACGACCGCTGAGCACGGCTCGCGCGGCAGCCTGCGCGTCGATCGGGTCCGACTTGCCGAGCAGACGGCGGGCCGATCGGTCGGACCGGTTCACTTCGAACACCTCGACGTGCTGGGCCAGCAGGTACCGGGACAGGCCCGCGCCGAAGGTGCCGGTGCCCTTCACCCCGGCCCGGCGCACCGTCCCCCGCTTGCGGGCCCAGACGAGCAGCTGCCGGTAGCCGGCCGCCGTCGCCGAGAAGGACTCGGTGCCTAAAATCTTCCCGAGCGAGGAGATTACTGCATGAATCACCACCCTCTGCCACAGAATCAGGCAGATACACCGGCATGCACCGGAATCGCCGGGCTGCGGTAGACGTTCGTAGTCTCGGACCAGCGGGGCTCGTGGGGGTCGGCCGCGTTCCCGAAGCGGTGGGCGAGACAGTCACACTCCGCAGTGAACGAACTGGAGTCCGCGGACGTGACCACGTACAACTGCGACACGGGGCCTGCTGCCGCTCGAGCTTCAACACCCGCGAGCTGTCAAAAGGCCCTCCGCTCGGATCGGGTGGAACCCGTGAACCACTTTCCTGCAGGCAACCGCTCAGCTGTACTGGCTATGCTCTGTCAAGTGCAGCAACCATTAGCCACCCTCCTCGCCTACCCGGCGTCCGAGGCTGCCGACGAACGGCTCATGGGCCACCGAGGCGGCGAACTGCCGCCGATCAGCGTAGTCATCCTGGCTGCGGAGAAGGACATGGCCGGGCTGGACGTCTGTATACGGGGTGTACTCGCTCGCTCCCTGAACCCCGTGGAGCTGGTGCAGGTTGTCGCTCAGCGCCTACCGGCGCGGTCCTTCGACGGTCTAGATTCGCGCGTCGTCTGGTTCGACGAACGAAGCTGCGCACCCAGCAGCCGGGATGTGCGTGAGTACCTGCAAGGCTTGGGCAGAGATCCGTCCACTGCCTCGTGGTACTTCCAGCAACTGGCGAAGCTGCAGTGTTTCGATGTCCTTCCCGCAGGCACGCCGGAGCATGTCCTGGTGGTAGATGCGGACTTCGTGTTCCTGCGAGACATGGCATTCGTCGACGGCCAGGGGGCTTCCGTGTTGCCGTACGGCTATCCCCTCTCCTGGCGCCTGAACACCCGGGTGCACCGGCTGCCGGACCACCACACTGCGCTGGAGGCGGCTGGGCGGCTGATCCCGGGCTGGCTGCCTGTGGACGCCTACAGCGGCATGCAGCACCACATGGTTTTCGATCGCACCATTCTGGGCGATATTATCCAGCGGGCCCAGAAAGCACACGGCATACCCTTCTGGCAAGCGTTCCTGCGCACCGCCGACCCCTGTAAGTGGACGGGCGCCTCTGAGTACGTCCTCTACCGACACTTCGCCGCGCGCTTCTTCCCCGAACGCGTGCGCCATCGGCACGTCGATGCCGTCGACGTGATCCAGGCACAGGGACACGGCGGCTTCGTCCTACCTGAGGTGGCCGCTGCCGCCGAGGGTTCGTCGCTGCACGCTGTCGGCTGCCACCGTTTCCTCCATTACGCCGAGCGGCTCGCGACCATGGATTACATTCCCGCCGACCTGCGCCGTACCGTGTGCGCCGAGCCGACACCTCTCCAACTGCGTCTGGACGGAGGACTGTTGACCATACGGAACGCGGTCCCGCCACTCACGCTCGCTTGAGGCCGCCTGGGCGCGTTGCCACTCGACTTTCGACGTTCTGACAGGTTTGGGTGCTCACGCGGCGGCGTTGGTACTGACGGCGGCCCATGTCTGCTGGACGGTGCGGATTTCTTGCTCGGTGGGCTGACCCTGGGCGGGTGGGATACATCGGGCGGCGATGATCACCCGGCGGAGCTTGGCGACCATGTCTGACAGCGAGGGGGCGGTCTTGGTGGTGTACCAGGGTGCGCGCCGGCGGTGCTCGGCCACGTCGCCGGGCTGGTGGCCGTGCAGCGCGTACCAGGCCACGGTGATCGTGTAGCAGCACAGCCCGAAGGGCACGGTGCGCTCGACGGCGGCGCGAGTGCGGTTGTGGGCCTGGCCGGTGCCGAGCAGGTGGCGGGCCTCGGCGAAGGTGACCTCGATGGACCAGCGCATCTCGTATCGGGTGATCAGGTCGGCCGGGCTGCTGGTCAGGTCGGTGGTGACCAGGGCGAGGCCGCAGCCGGTGTCGGTGGTGTCGTCCCGGAGCAGGATCACGCGCACAGTGCGGGCATGGAAGGAGCCATACCACAGGCAGGTGACCTCGGCCAAGTGCACGGTGTCGGTGCGTTGGTAGCGCGCGACCCGCACCGGAGTGAAGTCGGCGGCGGCCGCGAGCTGGGGGGCGTGCCCAACCGCGTGCCCTTGAGCTCGGGACGCCCGCGTTTGCCGGTCGGGGGCGGGGCCAGGGCGAAAAGCACCGAGGACGCGGGCAGCCGGGTGTTGAAGGTGCAGGTCGCCGGCAGATCGAGCAATGCCTTGCCGTGGTAGGCGACGTCCGCGACGACGGGCCTTTAGAGGTCCTAACAGAAGTCGTCGATCGCGTGACTGACGACTTGTCGGCTCGTTGGTGTGGCTGTGGGGAAGCATCAGTCGCGGCCGTGGATCGTGTCGGACGAACTGTGGTCGCTCATCGAGCCGTTGCTGCCCGAGCCGGGGCCGAAGCTGGTGGCGGGGCGGCCGCGGGTGCCGGACCGGCAGGCCCTGTGCGGGATCCTGTTCGTGCTGCACACCGGCATCCAGTGGGAGTACCTGCCCCAGGAGCTGGGCTTCGGCTCGGGGATGACGTGCTGGCGGCGCCTGGCCGCCTGGAACGAGGCCGGCGTGTGGGACCAGCTGCACCTGGTGCTGCTGAAGAAGCTGCGGACCGCGAAGAAGCTCGACTGGTCGAGGGCGGTGATCGACTCCTCCCATGTCCGGGCGGCCCGCCGGGGCCCAAAAGCGGTCCCAGCCCGGTCGACCGCGCACGGCCGGGCAGCAAGCACCACGTCCTCACCGACGGCCAGGGCATCCCGCTCGCGGTGTCGCTGACCGGCGGAAACCGCAACGACGTCACCCAGCTCCTGCCCCTGCTCGACAAGGTCCCCGCGGTCTCCGGCGCCGTCGGCCGGCCACGTCGGCGGCCGGACGCCCTGCTCGCCGACCGCGGCTACGACCACGACAAGTACAGGCGCCTGCTGCGGGCCCGCGGCATCCGCCCCGCTATCGCCGAACGAGGCCAGGAACACGGCTCCGGCCTGGGCATCTTCCGGTACGTCGTCGAAAGGACGATCGCCTGGCTCCACGGATTCCGCCGCCTGCGCATCCGCTGGGAACGACGCGACGACATCCATGAAGCCTTCCTCGGCCTCGCCGCCTGCCTCATCACCTACCGACACGTCCAACGCCTTTGTTAGGACCTCTTAGGCCACCCACACCGCGGGGGTCCAGGCCATGGGCCTGATCCTTGCAACGGGCGGCGGATTCGTCGGGGAGCGACTGCTGGGATGGATGGAGGCAGTCAGAAAGCTCCTGAGCCGGTGGGCTGAGGCTTCGAACGCCCCTCTCCGCAACGCGAGAGACATCGCGCGACGCAGGCCCCACACTGCCCCGCCGGTGAGCGGGGCCAGAACGCGGTTTCCGCGTGCCGGTTCACCGCGGCGGACGGGCACCGTGGGCAGAGACTTCACCCACGGCGGAGAGCATTTGGGCAACATGGTGGCCGTCGGGCCATATCGACTACCTGGATCTCGACTACTGATCTCGGAGCCCATTTATGGCGAACATCGGCTCCCCGTGAACTGAAGCACAATAGCCGCCACAAGCGCAGACCGGCTGTCACCAATGCCCCGAGTTATTCACCGCTCGGGCGAAATGTCGTCTGTGCGCTGGTTTGCACCAGTATCTACGGCGCACTGTACGTGGACATGAGCACCCTATGGATACTCTTCGCGCCCTTCCGGTTCCCTAGGGTGACGGAAATGATGAGCGCACCGCACATAAGCCAGGTGATCCGCGGTCCCCTGTCCCTCGGCCGGGCGGACTGGCGGCGAAGGAGGTCAGGGTGTTGCTTCTCATCTCCCCGGACGGTGTCGAGGAGGCTCTCGATTGCGCGAAAGCTGCGGAGCATCTCGACATCGTCGACGTCAAGAAGCCTGACGAGGGCTCTCTCGGCGCGAACTTCCCCTGGGTCATCAGGGAGATCCGCGAAGCGGTCCCGGCGGACAAGCCGGTGTCCGCGACCGTGGGGGATGTCCCGTACAAGCCCGGCACAGTGGCCCAGGCTGCGCTCGGCGCGGTCGTCTCGGGGGCCACGTACATCAAGGTCGGCCTATACGGGTGCACGACGCCCGATCAGGGCATCGAGGTCATGCGTGCGGTCGTCCGTGCGGTGAAGGACCACCGCCCCGAAGCGCTCGTCGTCGCCTCCGGATACGCCGACGCTCACCGCATCGGCTGCGTCAACCCGCTCGCCCTGCCCGACATCGCCGCCCGATCCGGGGCCGACGCGGCCATGCTCGACACCGCCGTCAAGGACGGGTCGCGGCTGTTCGACCACGTTCCGCCGGACGTCTGTGCCGAGTTCGTCCGGCTGGCCCACGCGTCCGGTCTGCTCGCCGCCCTCGCGGGCAGTGTCAAACAGACCGACCTCGGTCCGCTGACCCGCATCGGCACGGACATCGTGGGCGTGCGCGGAGCGGTCTGCGAGGGTGGCGACCGCAACGCTGGAAGGATTCAGCCGCATCTGGTGGCCGCCTTCCGGGCGGAGATGGACCGGCAGGCCCGGGAGCACGCGGCCGGCGTCCCCGCGGTGAACTGACCACCGGCATGCCGACATTCGAGTCCGAGCGCGTTCCCGGACGTCAACCCGCGCGTTTCGCCGTGGTCGATCCGGCCACCGGGGAGACCTTCGACGAAGCCCCTGACCAGCAGCCGGACGAGTTGGACGCCGTGGTCGACCGGGCCCACCGGGCCTGGCACGGCTGGCGGGCCGACCCCGTCGTACGCACGACTGCGTTGCGCGTGGCAGCCAACGCCGTGGAGGCGGCCGGCGATGACCTCGCTCGGTTGCTCACCCTGGAACAGGGCAAGCCCCTGGCCGAGTCGCACGCGGAGGTCGCCCGTACGGCGGCTCGCCTGCGCTACTTCGCCGACCTGGCCCCCCGAACCCGGCAGATCACCGACGGCCGGCCCGTACACAGCGAGATCCGCTGGCGATCCCTCGGACCTGTCGCCGCGATCGTGCCGTGGAACTTTCCCCTCCAGCTCGCGGCGGCGAAGTTCGCGCCCGCACTCGTGGCGGGCAACACCGTGGTCCTCAAACCATCCCCGTTCACCCCCCTCGCCACCCGGCTGCTCGGCACCGTCCTCGCCACCGCCCTGCCCGAGGACGTCCTGACCGTCGTCACCGGCCGCGAACCACTCGGCGCCCGCCTCGCTTCCCACCCGGGCATCCGCCACGTCACCTTCACCGGCTCGGTACCCACCGGGCGGGCCGTCGCCGAAGCGGCGGCGGCCTCGCTCGCCCGGGTCACACTGGAACTGGGCGGCAACGACGCCGCCGTCCTGCTGGACGACGTCGAGGTGGAACGGATCGCGGACCGGCTGTTCTGGGCCGCGTTCCGCAACTGCGGGCAGGTCTGCATGGCGGTCAAACGCGTCTACGCTCCGGCCCAGCTCCACGCCGAAGTCGTCGAAGCCCTCGCCCAGCGCGCGAAGACCGTCGCCGTCGGCTCCGGCCTGAACCCCGAAACCCGGCTGGGCCCGGTCAACAACGCCCCCCAGCTGGCCCGGGTCGAGCAGGTCACGAAGCAGGCCCTGGCGGACGGGGCCCGGGCGGCGGCCGGCGGCCACCGGCTGGACGGGCCCGGTTACTTCTTCGCTCCCACGATCCTTACCGACGTCCCGCCCGGCAGCCCGGTGGTGACCAAGGAACAGTTCGGGCCGGTCCTGCCGGTGCTGCCGTACCGCAGCCTCGACGAAGCCGTCGACGCGGCCAACGGCACCGGCTTCGGCCTGGGCGGCTCCGTATGGGGCACCGATCTCGACCGGGCCGGGGCGGTGGCCGACCGGCTCGAATGCGGCACGGCCTGGATCAACCACCACGCCGAACTGTCCCTCGCCCAGCCCTTCGCAGGCGTCAAGAACAGCGGTGTCGGCATCGCCGGCGGGCCGTGGGGGCTCTACGGCAACCTCCGGCCGTTCGTCGTCCACCGCCCGCAGGAGGCATGACGATGAGGTTCCAGGCGGCCGTACTGCGTTCGCACGGCGACCCTTTCGCGGTCGAGGAGGTGACCCTGCACACGGAACCCGCAGACGGTGAGATCCTGGTCGAGATCGCGGGCTGCGGGATGTGCAGGACCGATCTCGCGGTCCGGCGATCGGCCGGCCGCAGCCCGCTGCCGGCGGTGCTCGGCCACGAGGGGGCCGGGGTCGTGGTGCGGACGGGCGGCGGCCCGGACACCACGATCGGCGTCGGTGACCACGTCGTGCTGAGCTTCGACTCCTGCGGACACTGCCGCAACTGCCGCGGCGCGGCCCCCGCCTACTGCGACTCCTTCGCCTCCCTCAACCTCTTCGGAGGACGCGAGGAGGACACGCCGCGGCTCACCGACGCGACCGGGGGAGCGCTGGCCCCCCGCTGGTTCGGCCAGTCCTCGTTCGCCGAGTACGCGCTCGTCCCGGCCCGCAACGCCGTCCGGGTCGACCCCGCACTGCCCGTCGAACTGCTCGGGCCGCTCGGCTGCGGCTTCCTCACCGGCGCCGGAGCGGTGCTGAACACCTTCAGCGCCGGCCCCGGCGACACCCTCGCGGTCTTCGGCGCGGGAGCGGTGGGCCTGGCCGCGGTGATGGCGGCCACCGCCGCCGGCGCGCTGACCGTGGCCGTCGACCGGCATCCCGGGCGGCTGGCCCTGGCCGAACGGTTCGGCGCGATCCCGCTGCCCGCCGAAACGGCCGGACTGCCCGAGCAGATCCGGCGGCTGACCGACGGCGGCGCGCAGTACGCGCTGGACACCACGGCCTCGTCCCCGCGCATCAACGACGCGCTCCGGGCACTGCGCCCGACCGGCAGCCTCGGCCTGGTGGCACGGCTCCACACCGCGCTGCCGCTCGACCCGGGCACGCTCGACCGAGGCCGCAGCATCCGCCACATCTGCGAAGGGGACGCCGTACCCGGACTGCTGATACCCCGGCTGACCGGGCTGTGGCAGGCCGGACGCTTCCCCTTCGACCAACTGATCCGCACCTACCCACTGGCCGACATCAACGAGGCCGAACGCGACTGCGACGCGGGCCGCGTGGTCAAACCCGTACTCCTTCCGGCGGGAAGAAGCCGATGAGCGAGGCACTCCGCACCGCAGCCTCACCGCATCCGACAAGCAGGCACCTCGCACCCCCACTCCCACCAACGGAGGAAACATGGTCGGCACGGCACCCCGGCACACGGACGCGGAAGGCGTGGACGCAGGTGTGGGGCTGACCGCCCTCCTGGTCGCCGCGGCACGGGCGATCGAGACCCACCGCCACGACAGCCTGGCCCAGGACACCTACGCGGAACACTTCGTGCGCGCCGCCCCGGCGTGCGCGGACTGGCCGGTGCGCATCCAGCAGGTCCCGGACGGCGACGGCAACCCGCTGTGGGGGCGGTTCGCCCGCTACTTCGGCCTGCGGACCAGGGTCCTCGACGACTTCCTCCTCCGGACGGTCCGTACGAGCGCCCGCCAAGTCGTCCTGCTGGGAGCGGGGTTGGATACCCGCGCCTTCCGCCTGGACTGGCCGTCCGACTGCGTGGTCTTCGAGATCGACAGAGCGGGCGTGCTGGCCTTCAAGCACCAGGTGCTCAAGGACCTGTCGGCCACCCCCAAGGTGAAGCGCGTCCCCGTACCGGTCGACCTGCGCGCCGACTGGGTCACCGCGCTGACCACCGCCGGCCTCGACCCGGTCGCACCGAGCGTCTGGCTGGCCGAGGGACTCCTCTTCTACCTGCCAGGCCCCGCCGAGACGTACCTCATCGACACGGTGGACCGGCTGACCACCGAAGGCAGCGCACTGGCCTTCGAAGCCAAGCTGGAGAAGGACCTGCTGGAATACCGCGACAGCCCGATCTACACGGCGACGCGAGAACAGATCGGCATCGACCTGCTTCACCTCTTCGACAAGGAACCACGACCCGACTCCGCGGGTGACTTGACGGCCAAGGGCTGGTCCACCTCGGTACACACCCCCTTCGACTTCACCCGCCGGCACGGACGTGGCCCCCTGCCCGAGCCGAACGACGCACTGGAGGGGAACCGGTGGGTGTTCGCGCACAAGCCCTCGCCCTGACGCCCGCAACGCTCACGACGTCCCCCCGCAGGCTAAGGGCGGGGCCCGCCGCAAGGCCCCGCTCGGTGGGACGTGTCCCGATGGAAGCGGCAGTTCGGTCACGTCTTAGCGGTGCCGCCCACGGCCGAATAGCCGCTGACGGACCGTGTCAGACAGCCCGGGCAGCCACCAACTGGTCGCCCGCGATCCCGGCCATGTCCGGCGCGTAGTAGTCCTTGATGCCGGCGGCCCACATAGCCACGGTGATGCGGTCCTCAGCGTCCGGACCGAAGGCGTCGAAGAGGGCGTGGATGTTCGCCTCCTCGAAGCCGATCGCCGTCATCAGCGATACGAAGAGGGGGCGCTCGATCAGGCCGTCCCCGTCGGGGTCGCCGAGTGCGGAGAGCGCCTCGGCGAACTCTGCGATCGTGGGACCGAAACGCTCGGGGTCAAGCACGAACGGACGGAACTCATCCATGGTGATCACACCGTCGCCATTGGCGTCCAGTTCAGTGGCCAGCGTCGTCCAGTAGCGGCGGAACGCGGCCCGCATGGCGGCCTTGGCACCGTCGTCCGAAGCGTCCGCCGCCTCCAGAACACGGCCCGTCATCAGATCGAAGTCGTCGGAGTGGATGACTCCGTCGCCGTTGACGTCGAAGAGGGAGAAGACCAGCTCGACCCGCTTGGCGGCCTCGTCTCGCATTTCCATCACCTGTCTTCTGCGACCCGGCGATCCCGGGCCTGGGCCAATGAGGACCTCTACTCGACCGTGTTGGGACACACGAAAATCCCCTGCCAACTGCACTGATGCAACCCCGCACGTGCAGCGGCCATCACCCATGGAACCGCCATGACGAGCCACAGGTTCTCGATCTCCGCATTTGATACCAAAAGGACTGCTGAATGAGCAGACGTGACAAGTCAGATGCCTCGCCTGCGACAACCAGGCTGCTTCGACCGATCCCATTCCCCAGCTCGGGACAGCACCACTCGGCGGCGTCTTCTACTGCGACTCCACGGGCATCACCGTCCGCGGACGCGGCTCGCGCCCTCCTCGAAAGCATGGAGACCCTGGTAGGGCAGCGGGCCGCTCACCTGCAGACGGTCGTGGCCGAGCTGCGCTCCGCCACGACGGACCTGCGCCGGTCTCAGCAGGGGCTGGAGCAGCGGGAGCGGGGGCTGCGCGAGGAGGTGATGATCGTCGAGCTGCGGCAGGAGGTCGGCAGCGTCCTGGCCGCCGAACTCGACCTCCACGCGCTGGTCCAGCACGCGGTCGACGCCGCCACCCGCCTGGCCGGAGCGAGGCGTTCGGCGCCTTCTTCTGCAACGTCCTGGGCGAGACCGGAAAGACGTACCTGCTTTACATGATCTCGGTGTCGACCGGTCGGCCTTCGACAAGTTCCCCATGCCGCGCAACACCGAGATGTTCGATCCGCTACGGCACCACTGCACGCCTGGACCGGCGTCGGCTATCTCACCGCAACCGCCTCCTGGGATGCCTTCCCGGGGCACACCCCCGACGATGTGCAGAAGCGGCATCGGCGTCTTGCAGACCAAAGCGGCAGCATCCGCCTCACCCGGCAGCCAGGCTCTGCCCTCGACGACCGGCGGGCAGGGCCCGGCTCAGGGCAAACCCATCGCCAACGAGACAGGGCGGGGCCGGCGCATGGCCCCGCCCACGGGGTTCCCAACTGTCTCTCTGGCCGGGCTCTCACCTCGTCCCGGCCTCGAGTGGTCCAGAAGCTCCTCATGGTGTGGACTTTCCGACACGGAGAAAGTCATGGACCCGCCAGGCCGAAGGCCGCGACGGCGAGCCGAGTGCCTGTGTTCTGGAGGCCCAGAGCGTGAAGACCTCCAGCAATGTGCCGGCGGCCGGCCAGGGCATCGACGCCGGCAAGGAAATCGCAGGCCGCAAGCGCCATATCGGGGTAGACACCCTCGGCCTGCTCCTGGCCGTCTGGGTCACCGCGGCAAGCGTTTCCGACAACGTCGGCCGGCATGCACCTGATGTCCCACATCGCCGTCGCCCACCCTCGCGTGACCAAGGCATGGGCCGACACCGGCTACCGCACCAAAGCCATCGAGCACGGCGCCCGCCTCGGCATCGACGTGGAAGTCGTCCAACGGGACCCCGCAGTCAAAGGCTTCAAGGTGATCCCGCGACGCTGGGTGGTCGAGCGGACCTTCGGCTGGCTCATGCACCACCGCCGTCTCGCCCGCGACTACGAAACCCACCCCCACCGCTCCGAAGCCATGATCCACGTCGCCATGATCGACCTCATAAGCCGACGCCTCACCCGGGAATCCACCCCGAACTGGCGCGACACCTGAACCTCGAACCAAACAACCCTGCCGGGACAAAACGCTCTTTTAGCGCCGGTTTTCGCTCCGTCGGAATTCCTGAACCGCGGCGGGGGCCCCGTTCGCCCCTCCCGCCTGGACCAGGCCCGTCTGGTACGCGATGACGACGAGCTGTGCCCGGTCGCGGGCGTTGAGCTTCGTCATCGCGCGGTGGATGTGCGTCCGTGCCGTCAGTGGGCTGACCACCAGCAGCTCGGCGATCTCCGCGTTGGACTTGCCCTCGGCCGCCAGCACCATCACCTGCCGTTCCCGTCCGGTGAGGTCGGCGAGCCGTTCCGGGGGCACCAGGTGGGTGCCGGGGGCCGGGGAGGTGAGGAAGCGGGTGATCAGGGTGCGGGTGGCGCCGGGGGAGAGCAGCGCCTCCCCGGAGGCCACCGTGCGGATGCCGGCCAGCAGGGCGTCCGCGGTGACGTCCTTGCCGAGGAAGCCGCTGGCTCCGGCTCTCAGCGCCTGGGCGACGTAGTCCTCGGTCTCGAAGGTGGTCAGGATCAGCACGCGGGTGGTCGCCAGCTCCGGGTCGGCGCAGATCGCCGCGGTGCCGGACAGGCCGTCCGTCCCGGGCATGCGGATGTCCATGAGCACCACGTCCGGGTGGTGGGTACGGGCCAGCTCCAGCGCCTCCGCCCCGTCGGACGCCTCCCCGACGACCTCCATGTCCGGACAGGAGTCGATCAGAATGCGGAACGTGGCCCGCAGCAGGGCCTGGTCGTCCGCGAGCAGCACCTTCACGGTCATGGAGACTCTCCTTCGACGGCGGCGGACGGTTGCAGCGGCAGCGCGGTGGTGACCTCGAAGCCACCCTCGGGGCGTGGGCCCGCGCTCAGGTCGCCACCGATGGACTGGGCGCGCTCCCGCATGCCCCGCAGCCCGAAGCCGCCGGACGTCCCGCTGACGGCGGTGGCGGTGGCCGGGCCGTCGTTGCTGACGGTGATGAGCAGCCGGGAGTCGGCGTAGGTGAAGCTGACGTGGGCGGCGCGTTCGGGGGCGTGCTTGGCGACGTTGGTGAGGGCTTCCTGCACGATCCGGTACGCGGTCAGGTCCACGCCCGGCGTCAGCGGGCGGCGCACGCCCTCCTGGTGGACGACGACTTCCAGGCCCGCCGAACGGTAGGTGTCGATCAGCTCGGGAAGGCGGGCGAGCCCCGGCGCCGGTTCCAGGCCCTCGCCCTCGGACCGGTCGTCCTGGCGCAGCAGGCCCAGGGTGGCCTTGAGCTCGCGCAGCGCCGCGGAGGTGGTGCCGGTGAGGTCGTCGAGGATCTTCCGGCTCTGCTCGGGGTTGCTGCGCGAGAGGTGGGCGGCGGTGCCGGCCTGGGCGTTGGCGAGGGCCAGGTGGTGGGCTACGACGTCGTGCAGCTCGCGGGCGATGCGCATGCGCTCCTCGGTGACCCGCAGCCGGGCCTCCTCCTCCCGGGTGCGTTCGGCGTGCTCGGCGCGGGCCTTGACCGCTTCCAGGTAGTCGCCGCGCAGCCGGGCCAGGCTGCCGCCGACGAGCGGCAGGGCCATCCAGAACACCGGGCCGATCACGGTCAGGACCGGGGAGAGGTCGCGCATGCCGTCGGAGAACAGGTGCACGGTCAGCAGGGCCACCGTGACGACGAGCGCGTACAGGCGGACGGTCCGGCGGTCGCACAGGACGGCCAGCCAGTACATCGCGGCGAGCAGTGGGGCCAGCAGCATCGGGGTGAGCAGGTAGCCGCGCGCGATCGCGGCGATGGTGACCCCGGCGACCACGACCACGACCGTGCGGGTGTGGGTGCGGTACTTCAGCAGGACGAAGCAGGACAGGCCGAGCATGACCTCCAGCGACTTCCCGATGTCCGGGCGGTTGACGCCGGGGAGGCTGAGCTGGGTGCCGAAGGAGGCGCAGCCGATGAGGGCCAGCACCACCATCACGTCCGGGAAGCGGGGGAAACGCGGGAAACGCGGGAAGCGCGACGCGTGCTGCTCCACGCGCTCGGTGTAGCGCTCCAGGCTGCTGCTCATGGTCGGCTCTCTCGGTGAGGGGCTGGCATCCATGGTGGACGATGCGAAGCCGCCCGGGTCGCGGGACGACCTCGGGCGGCTCCTGCGCACCCGGTCAGGCGCGGGCGAGGTCCTTCTCGGCCGGTTCCGCCTCGGGCTCGGTCGGGCGGGTCAGCGCCTCGCCCTCCACATCGACCCGGGGCAGGATCCGGTCCAGCCACTTCGGCAGCCACCAGGCCCGCTCGCCGAGCAGGGCGAGGACGGCCGGGACGATCGCCATCCGGACCACGAAGGCGTCGAGCAGGACGGCCGAGGCGAGGCCGAAGCCGATCATCTTGATCATGGCGTCGCTCTCCCCGATGAACCCGGAGAACACCGCGATCATGATCAGCGCGGCGGCCACGACGACCCGGGCGCTGTGCTGGAACCCGGAGGTCACGGCCTGGGCGGGCCGTTCGCCGTGGACGTACGCCTCGCGCATCCGCGAGACCAGGAAGACCTCGTAGTCCATGGCGAGGCCGAAGACGATGCCCACCAGGAAGATCGGCATCAGGCTCATGATGGGGCCGGTCGTCTCCACGCCCAGCAGGTCGGCGCCGTGGCCCTGCTGGAAGACCACGACCACCGCGCCGAGCGAGGCGAGCACCGAGAGCAGGAAGCCGGCGGCCGCCTTCAACGGGACCAGGATCGAGCGGAAGACCACCAGCAGCAGGATCACGGCGAGCCCGACCACCACGAGCAGGTACGGCACCAGCGCGGACTGCACCTTCTCGGAGATGTCGATGTTCATCGCGGTGGTGCCGGTGACCTCGAAGGTCGCCCCGGCCTCGGACTCGATGCCGGGCCGGTCGCCGCGGACGGTGTTGACCAGGTCCTTGGTCTCCTGGTCGGTCGGCGCGGTGGTGGGGACGACGGAGAAGACGGCCGTGTCACCGGATTCGTTGAACTGGGCCGGGGACACCGACACCACGCCCTCGGTGCCGCCGATTCGCTCGGAGACGGTCTCGGCCGCCGCCTTCGGGTCGTCGGCGTCCTCGGCGTCCACGACCACGGTCAGCGGTCCGTTGAAGCCGGGCCCGAAGCCCTCGGCGAGCGCATCGTAGGCCCGCCTCTGGGTGGTCTCCGTGGACTTGGCCTCGTCGCCGGGCATACCGAGCTGGAGGTCGGTCATCGGCAGCGCCAGGGCGCCGAGGCCCGCGACGGCGGCGAGCAGCACGGGCAGCGGGCGGCGCAGCACGAAGCTCGCCCAGCGGGTGCCGCCGTTGACCTTGCGCGTCTCCTGCGGCGTACCGCCCGCTCGGCGGGCCTTGCGGTCCTTGCGGGTCAGTACGGCGTTGGGCCAGAAGCCGAGGAAGGCCGGGACCAGGGTCAGCGCGATGAGGACGCCGACGACGACCGCGCCCGCCGCGCCCAGGCCCATCTCGGTCAGCATCGGGATGCCGACGACGGAGAGACCGGCGAGCGCGATGACGACGGTGAGCCCGGCGAAGACCACTGCGGAGCCCGCGGTGCCGGTGGCGAGGGCGACGGCCTCCTGGGGCGCCCGCCCCTTGGCGCGCTCCTCGCGGTAGCGGGAGACGATGAACAGGGCGTAGTCGATGCCGACGGCCAGGCCCAGCATGATCGCCAGGGTGCTGGTGGTGTCGGTCAGGCCCAGCGGACCGGCCAGGGCCGTGATGGCGAACAGGCTGATGCCGACGCCGATGAGCGCGGTGAGCAGCGGGAGTCCGGCGGCGGCCAGTGAGCCGAAGGTGATCAGCAGGACGACCGCTGCGACGGCGATGCCGATCGCCTCGGCGGTGCCGCTGGGTCCGCCCGTGTCCTCCATGGCGTCGCCGCCTGCCTCGACGGTGAGCCCGGAGTCACGGGCGTGCTCGAGCGACTCGTCCAGGTGGCTGCGACTGGCGTCGGTGAGTCCGGAGGCGTCGACCTTGTAGGTCACGGTCGTGTATGCGGTGGAGCCGTCCTCGCTGACCGCGCCGGACTCGTACGGGTCGACGGTGCTCGCGACCTGCGTGCCGTCCCCGAGTTCGGCTATCGCGGCCTCGACGGCCTTCTTGTTCTCGGTGGCGGTGACCTTTTCGCCGTTCGGCGAGACGAAGACGACGCGGGCGGTCGCGCCGTCGGCGGCGGCGCCGGGGAACCGCTCCTCCATCAGGTCGAAGGCTTTCTGCGATTCGATCCCCGGCATGGAGAAGGGTTCCTCCTCCGCCTCCGGCGCGGTCATGCCGGCGAGTCCCACGGCGGCCAGCACGGCGGCCCAGACAAGGGCGACGGTCCAGCGTCGCCTGAAGGCCAAGCGGCCCATTCGATACAGAAAAGCAGCCACGGGAGGGTCTCCACATCCGGGTCTCGAAGGTGCCTCCAGACTCCTGAAGAGGGGGGTGTCCTGTCGTCGTCCGGCTGCCGACACTGCGCGGTACTGAATCCGCAGTACTACGCCCTCCTCGGATCCCACCCGGGGACGAGAGCGGGTCGGCCTCAGGTCGCGGGGTTGAGTTCCTCAACCCCCGGAAACGGCACCGGCGGTCATCCCGCTACCGCGTCCGCACGGTAAGGGGCGCGCGTCTCCGTCCGCCGGTGCCGTCTTCCCCCCGTCCTCGGAGGCATTCCCGTACCTCATCGACGACCGGCTCGTGCTGTTCACCATCGACGGCCGGGCGGTGTTCCGGGACACGGCGATACGGGAGTTCGCCGTGTGAGGTTCTTCGCGAGGCCGAAGTAGGCGGCGAGGTGGCAGCGGTAGGGAAAGCGGTCCGTCGCCGACATCGTCGATCGTCCTGCCTCCGGTCCTGACGCCGATACGCGGCATGGACGTCAGGACCTCGGAACGAGGGTGGGCCTCCAACAGTTCCCCGATCCACGAGGCCAGGAGTCGCCGCCTCGTCGGTCTCCCCGTCTCGCTCAGTACGTCGCCGAGGCGCAAGTGTTGCGGGCGGCCTTGCGCTGCGCGGCCCGCGAGAACTCAGGCCGGGAGGCCCAGTTCCCTCGCGATCAGCATGCGCTGTACCTCGCTCGTGCCCTCGCCGATCTCCAGGATCTTGGAGTCCCGCCACATCCGCGCCACCGGGTACTCGTTCATGAACCCGTACCCACCATGGATCTGCGTCGCCTCGCGCGCGTTGTCCACCGCCACCGTCGAGGAGTACAGCTTCGCCACCGCCGCCTCCTTCTTGAACGACTCCCCCCGCACCAACCGCGACGCCGCGTCCCGCCAGCCCACCCGCGCCATGTGGGCCCGCATCCCCATGTCCGCGATCTTGAACTGGATCGCCTGGTAGTCACCGATCGGGCGCCCGAACGCGCGACGCTCACCCGCGTACTTCACCGACTCGTCCACACACCCCTGCGCCAGTCCCGTCGCCAGCGCCGCGATCGCCACCCGCCCCTCGTCCAGAATCCGCAGGAACTGCGCGTACCCACGCCCCTCCTCACCCAGCAGGTTCCCACCCGGCACCCGCACGTCCGAGAACGACAGCCCACGCGTGTCCGACGCGTTCCAGCCCACCTTCGAGTACGGCGCCGCCACCGTGAAGCCCGGCGTCCCCGACGGCACGATGATCGACGAGATCAGCGGCCGCCCGTCCGGCTTGCGACCCGTCACCGCCGTCACCGTCACCAGACCCGTGATGTCCGTACCGGAGTTGGTGATGAAGCACTTCGACCCGTTGATCACCCACTCGCCCGTCGCCTCGTCCCGCACCGCCGTCGTCCGCGTCCCGCCCGCATCCGAACCGCACTCCGGCTCCGTCAGCCCGAACGCCCCCAGCATCTCCCCCGCGCACAACTGCGGCAGCCACTGCCGCTTCTGCTCCTCCGTCCCGAACCGGAACACCGGCATCGCACCCAGCGAGACACCCGCCTCCAGCGTGATCGCCACCGAGGAGTCCACCCGCGCCAGCTCCTCCAACGCGATCCCCAGGGCCAGGTAGTCCCCGCCCATCCCTCCGTACTCCTGTGGGAACGGCAGCCCGAACAGCCCCATCCGCCCCATCTCCCGCACGATCTCGTACGGGAACTCATGGCGCTCGTACAGATCCCCGATCTTCGGGGCCACCACGTCCTGGGCGAACTCGGCGACCGTGCGGCGTAGTTCCTCGTGCTCGGGGGTGAGGCGATGGTCCATGGTTTCGTCGGTCCTTAGTGAGAGGATTCGTACGCGGGTCAGGCCTGCCACGTCCCGGCCAGTCGCGAGGCGGCTACGCGCACCACGTCCGCCGTACCCGCCTTCGCCTCGGTAGGTACGTAGTCCGGCCTGTTCGAGACCGGTGCGCAGCAGGCCCCTGTGGCGTTGCAGCGTGCTGCGCAGCCCCGCCGTGTGCGCCGTCACGGGCACGGAGTGCCGGCCGCGGGTGCCGGTGCGGTACTGGTCCGGCCTCAAGCAGCCGCTCGACTTCCGCTCGGGCGTCGGCGGTGGACGGGTCGAGGGTGAACGGCGGATGGGACGGATCCACGAGGTGCACCCATGAAGAGTGGGGATACCGGTGCGGCCGCGGGTGGGCACGTGTTGCCACCCGCGGGCCGGCCGTCAGCGGTCATGGGGTGCGGTCAGCCCAGTGGGGGCCAGGTGAGGACCGCTTCGTTCTGACTGGTGAGCTTGGACAGCGGTACGAACCGGAAGTAGAGGTCGCGCGCCAGGGCGGGAAAGAGGCCCTCCAGCTGCTCGGTCTCGCTCAGCGCACGGGCCGCGGCGACCAGCCCCTCCGTCCGCGGCCTGCGCTCGTCCTCGTAGCCGCGCAGCGCCGCGACCGGGTCCGCTGTGGCGCGCAGGTGCTGGGCGAGGACGACGGCGTCCTCGATGGCCAGCGCCGCCCCCTGGCCCAGACTCACGAGCATCGGGTGGGCCGCGTCGCCGAGCAGGGTCGTACGTCCGGTGCCCCACCGCCGGAGGAACGGGCGGTCCTGGGCGGTGATGCGGACGATCGATTCCTCGGGGGTGGTGCGGATCGCCTCCCGCACCTCGTCGGCCCAGCCCGCGAAGAGGCCCGCGAGCCCTTCCTTGCCGCGCCGCAGGTGTCCGGAGGCGCCCGGGGGCACGTTCTTCGTCGCCCACCAGTAGGCGCGACCACGGCCGATGTCGGCGAGGCCGAAACGCTGTCCACGCCCCCAGTAGTGCGCCGCGTAGCCCTTGCTCATCCGCGGGTGTGTGAAGGGCACCGTGGCCAGCCAGCACGCGTAGTTGCCGGGCCGCGGCTCGTCGGCGCCCGCCACCCGCCTGCGAATCGCCGAGTTGAAGCCGTCCGCCCCGATCAGGAAGTCGCCCGAGGCGGTTCTGCCGTCCTCGAAGGTGACCTCCACCCCGTCCTCGCCGCTGACGAAATCCACTGCCGCGGCGCCGAGTTGGATGACGCTCTCGTCCCCGAGGGCGTCCAGCAGCGTCTGCTGGAGATCGGCCCGGTGGACGGCGTAGTTCGACGCCCCCAGCCGGTCCGAGACCTCCCGGAACGGAAGGGCCCTGATCGGACGGCCCCGCCGGGTGAGGAACTTGAGCTCGTCGAACACCGCACCACGCTTGTCCAGGCCCGGGGCGATGTCGATGTCGATGCCGCGCAGCGCCAGGACCGCGTTGCACATCAGCGACACCGCCGTGGTACCCGGCCGCAGCTCGGAAGCCCGCTCGAAGACCTGTACCTCGACGCCCACACGGCGCAGCGCCGCGGCGGCGGCGAGGCCGCCGATGCCCGCTCCGACGATGAGGGCCTTGCGCGGGGGGGACTCCGTCATTTCCCACTCCTCTCCGACGGTCGTCGGCCCGGTCGGCCGGCCACCGCCTGTGCCACCTTCTCGGCAACGACGTTCACGTGCGGTTCCTCCAGGAGCACCAGGTGGTCACCGGGGACGTCGACCACCTGGAGCCGGCCCGTGGTCAGGTCGCCCCAGCCGTTGGTGGGGTCCGCGTGCAGGCTCTGTGCTGCTCCGTGCATCGGCTGGAGGATCTCCGGCAGCTCCGAGGTCGCGCGCAGCAGCACCACGTCCTCGTCGCCCGGTTCGGGCTGGTAGGTGAGGATCGCCCGCCAGTGCGCCTTGAACATCTGGAACAGGCGCCGCACGGTGGTGCGCGAGCTGCCCGCGGGCAGGACGCCTGCCTGCGTGGCGTGTCCGACGATGAAGTCGAACTTCGCCTCCTCCTCCAGACCGTCCGGCAGCGAGACCACCGGTGCGGTGCCACCGCGCTCCATCCACAGCAGCTCCCAGAAGAACCACTCCAGCAGCGAGTGGTCGGCGATGTCGGGCCGCTCCCCCTGTTTGACAGCGATCGGGTCGATCAGCACGGTGCCGTGCAGGGCGCCCGGGTCACTGCGGCGCAGCTGGCGCGCCATCTCGAAGGCGATGAAGCCTCCGAAGGACCATCCTCCGATCACGTAGGGCCCTTCGGGGCACGCGCGCCGTACGGCCTCCAGGTAGCCCGCCGCCATCTCCGGGATCGAGCTGAGCGGCTCCGTGCCCGGCACGGTCCCCCACGCCTGAAGCGCGTAGACCGGCTGGTCCTGCGGTAGGTGACGGGCGAGTCGTACGTAGCACAGCACATGGCCGCCCAGCGGATGGACGAGGATCAGCGGCGGCTTGTCCCCCTCGGTGCGGATCGGCACGACCGGGTCGAACCGGGCCGCCGCGTCGCTGCCCCGCAGGCGTTGGGCCAGCCCGGCGACGGTCGGGGCGGCGACGAACGCCGAGAGCGGAACGCTGACGCCGTAGCGCTTCTCGATCGTCATCACCAGCCGCATCGCGGTCAGTGAGGTGCCCCCGATGTCGAAGAAGTTGTCCCGCACGCCCACCGCGGGCAGTTCCAGCAGTTCCGCCAGGATGCCCACCAGCGCCTTCTCGTGCTCGTCGGCGGGTTCGGTGGCGTCCGACGACGGCGCGGCCAGTGGCATGCGACTCAGCAGCGCGTCGTCCCGCTTGCCGCTGGGCGTCAGGGGCAGGCTCGCCAGCCACTCCAGGTGCGAGGGCATCATGTGGTCCGGCAGCACCGCCCGCAACCGGCTGCGCACCTCGTCCAGGTCCACGGCCTCGGGGTCGCCGACGAGGAACGCCGCGAGGAACGCGTCGCCGCCCTCCCGGCGCCGCGACACCACCGCCGCCTCGCGGATACCGGACGCGGACTGCTCCTCGGCGAGCTTGGCGATGGCCAGTTCGACCTCGGCCGGCTCGACCCGGAAGCCACGCACCTTCACCTGGGAGTCGGCGCGGCCCAGCCATGCGAGGTTGCCGTCGGGCATGAGTCTGGCGAGGTCGCCCGTGCGGTAGAGGCGGGCACCCGTCTCACCGGACGGGTGCGGTACGAACCGCTGCTCGGTCAGGTCGGGACGGTTGCGGTAGCCGTGGGCCAGGCACACCCCGCCGACGTAGACCTCTCCCTTGGCGCCCGCCGGGACCGGCCGCATGAGGCCGTCGAGCAGGTGCAACTCGATGCCGTCCACGGGGACGCCGACGGGCGGCAGGTCGGGGAAGCGGGCCGGGTCACCGGTCATGGTGTGGTGGGTCAGCAGGTGGGTCTCGGTCGGCCCGTACTGGTTCTCCAGTACGGTGTCCGGCCGCGCGGCGCAGAACCGGCGGATCTCGTCGGTGACCCTCAGCTGCTCACCGGAGGAGATGATCACCCGCAGGGCACGCGGGCGGATGCCCAGCGCCTGGGACGTCTCCGCGAGCTGCTGGAGCGCCACGTAGGGCATGAAGACGCGCTCCACCTCCTCGCGGTCCAGGAGCCTCAGCAGGGCCGGCATGTCCCGCCGCTCGTCCTCGGCGAGCAGTTGCAGGGTGCCGCCGCCGCACAGTGTGGAGTAGATCTCCTGGAACGCCACGTCGAAGCTCAGGGGGGCGAACTGGAGGGTCTTGCCGCCCGCCGCGCCGCTGGCGGAGGGCACCTGCCAGCGCATGTAGTTGGCGAGCACCCGGTGCGGGAGTTCGACGCCCTTGGGCTCGCCGCTGGACCCGGAGGTGAAAAGCAGGTAGGCGACGGTCTCGCCGGTGATCTCCGGCAGTTCCGCGGCGCCACCCGGGTCCGGTTCGGCCTCGAGCAGCCCGTCCACGTACAGCAGCCGGGAGGAGTCGTCAAAGAGCAGTGCGTGCGTCTCGTTGGTGACGATCCACAGCGGATCGGCCTGGGCGGTCATCACCGCGAGCCGGGCCCGCGGGTAGCTGACGTCGAGCGGAACGCAGGTGGCTCCGGCCTTCCCCACGCCCAGGACGGTCGCCAGGGTCTCGGGCGAACGGTCCATGGCGATGCCGATGGTGGAACCGGTGCGCACTCCGGCGCCGACGAGGCCGTGGGCTATCCGGTTCGCGGCCGCGTCGAGCTGGGCGTACGTCCAGCTGCGGGCACCGCAGCTGACGGCCACCGCGTCGGGCGTACGGGAGACGTGCTCGCCGATCAGCCGGATGACGTCCGCGGGCGGCTCCCCCGCGAGCTGCGCGGCGGGTACGCGCCCGCCGCCCAGGAAGGCGAAGTCCACGTCCCCTTCGGGTTGCTCGGTGATCCGCCGGAGGATGGTGACGTACGTCTGTCCGATGCTCTCGGCCTGGGAGCGCGAGAAGGTGCGTCCGTCGCAGTCCATACGCAGCCACAGGCGCTCGTCCACCGGGTCGACCACGGCGTTGACCAGGAGCTTGAAGTTCGTTTCCTCCCAGGTCCTGAACTCGGTCAGCTCCATGCCGGTGCCCTCGAAGAGGGACGTGAGCACGTGCGGGTCGACGTAGTTGAAGGCCGTGTCGAAGACGACGTCCCCGCCACGGTCCTCCTGGATGGCGCTGAGCGGGTAGCGCCGGTGGGGATGGCTCTCCCGCTCCTGTGCGTACACCTCGCGCGCCGAGTCCAGCCAGGAACGCGGCTGGGCGTCCAGGCGCAACGGCAGGGTCTCCAGGAACAGCCCGGTGATCCGTTCGGCGTCGGCCTGCTCCGGCCGTCCGCCGGTGACCAGACCGGTGGTGATGTCCTCCACGTCGGAGAACAGCCGCAGCGTCAGGCAGTGCGCTGCGAGCAGCAGGGACTTGACCGGCAGGCCGTGGGTGCGCGCCAGGCGGCCCACCCGGTCGGCCAGGCCGTCCGGCAGCTCCACCTGGTGCACGACGAGACCCGTGTCGCCCGCGGGTTCGTAGGGCCGCAGACCGTCGAGCTGGGCCAGTTCCGCGCCGTCGAGCAGCCGCTGCCAGTACTGCTTGCTCTCCTCCGAGGCGAGGGCCCGGCGCTCCTCGCGTACGTACAGGGCCGGCGAGGGCAGCGCCTGCGACGGGACGGCGGCGACGGGCTGTCCGGCGTGGTGGAGGAAGTCCTGGAGCAGTTCGCGCACCAGCGTGGCCACGCTCCAGCCGTCGAGGATCGCGTGGTGGAAGCTCAACACCAGTTCCAGGCGGTCGCGCAGGACGTGCATGCGGAACAGGTACAGCGGCGGCCGGTCCAGTCGGTACTCGTGGTAGCGCCGTTCCTGGACGTGCCGGTCCACCTCGTCCTGCGCCTCCTGCTCGCCGAGGCTGCGCAGGTCCACGATCTGCAGTCCGCCGTCGGCCTGCCGGTGCACCAGCTGGAGCGGCTCGGAGTAGCCGCCGAGGTCGAAGGCGGAGCGCAGCACCGGATGGCGCCGTACCAGGCCGTCGAAGGCGCGGCGCAGCGCCTGCTCGTCCCACGGCGACTTCAGCGAGTAGCGGAAGACGTCGTGGTAGACGCACGACCTCTCGTGCTCCCGGCTGTGGTAGAGCAGGCCCAGGTGCAGCCGGGTGGCCGGGTAGGCGTCCGCCAGGCCGGTCAGCCGCGCCCGGTCGACGCTCGGGACCAGGGCGAACGGTGCGAGCGGTGCGTCCTCTTCCTCCCGCGGTGCGGTCGTCGCGGCCGCCGCGAGCGCGGCGACGGTGGGGTTGCGGACCAGGTCGGCCAGGGTGAAGTGGACCCCCGCACGGCGTGCCTCCGCCTGGATGCGGAGCATCTGGATCGAGTCCCCGCCCAGGGAGTAGTAGTCCTGGTCGACGCCGACCGCGTCGGTTCCCAGTACGGCCGCCCAGACCGCCGCGAGCTTCGCCTCGGTCTCGTTGGACGGCGTCTGCGCGCCGGTGTCCGTCTCCACCCTGGGAGCGGGCAGCCGCCGCCGGTCGGCCTTGCCGTTCGTGGTCAGCGGTATCCGGTCGATCCGCACGAAGTACGCCGGGATCATGAACTCCGGCAGCGAGTCCAGGAGTCGGGACCGGAGGCGGGCCGCCTCCACCTCCTCGTCCGCCACGTAGTAGCCCACCAAGTGCACGCCACGGCCCGGCGCGGTCCGGTCCACCACGAGGGCGTCCCGCACGCCCGGGCAGGCCGCCAGGCGGTTGCCCACCTCGCCCAGCTCCACACGGTTGCCGCGGATCTTGACCTGATCGTCCAGCCGCCCCAGGTACTCCAGGGTGCCGTCCGCCAGCCACCGCGCCCTGTCGCCGGTCCGGTACATGCGCCCGCCAGGCGTGAACGGGTCTGCCACGAACGCCGCGGCGTCCAGCTCGGGTCGTTCCAGATAGCCGCGCGCCACGCCCACGCCCGCGATGCACAGCTCACCGGCGACGCCGGCGGGCTGGAGGTGCCCGTGCGCGCCGACCACGTACAACCGGATGTTGTCGATCGGCCGCCCGATCGGCACCCGGCGCACCTCCCCGTCCGTTCCGCCGGGGCAGTCGTAGTACGTGACGTCGACCGTGGCCTCGGTGGGGCCGTAGAGGTTGACCAGCCGGGGAGCCGTGGCACCGGCAGCCGCGAACACCCGGTTGAAGCGGTGCACATGAGCGGGTGTCAGCGTCTCACCGCTGCAGAACACCTGGCGCAGGGATGCCGCGTCCGCCGCTCGGGCCGGGTCCTCCTCGACCAGGTCGAGGAAGGGACCGAGCATCGACGGCACGAAGTGGACCACGCTCACCCGGTGTGCTCGTACGGTGCGGAGGATGGCTTCGGGGTCGCGCTCCCCGCGGGGCGGCAGCAGCGCCAGGCCGGCCCCGGTGAGCGCCCACCAGAACAGCTCCCACACCGACACGTCGAAGGTCGCCGGCGTTTTCTGCAGCAGGACGTCCCCCTCGCCGACCGGGTAGCGGCGCTGCATCCACTCCAGCCGGTTCACCACGGAGCGGTGTTCGATCTGCACGCCCTTGGGCCGCCCGGTGGATCCGGAGGTGTAGATGACGTACGCGAGGTCCCGCGGTCCGCCCAGCGGGACGGGTGCGGCGGGCACGGTGGACGCCGCGGCCTCCAGGCGCCGTACGGGCGCGGCGTCGCCCACCAGGGTGGTGGGCACGGTGCTGCCCAGCAGCACCGCCGCCACCTTGCTGTCCGCCAGGACGAACCGGACCCGCTCCTCGGGGTGGCCCGGGTCGACGGGGACGTAGGCGGCGCCTGCCTTGAGGACGCCCAGGACCGCTGCGACGAGGTGCGGGCCGCGCTCGGCCACCACGGCGACCCGGTCACCCGTCTGCACGCCGTCCTCACGCAGCTGGTGCGCGATGTGGTTGGCCCAGCCGTCGAGGCGGGCGAAGGTCAGCGACTGTGCGGGGTCGTCGGTGACGACGGCCACCCGGTCGGGCGTCCGTGCCGCCTGCCGCTCGAAGAGCGCGTGGACGGTGGCGTCCTCGGTGAACGCGTGCACCGGGCCGGTGCCCGTCGCGATCAGGGTGGCCCGCTCCTCCTCGCCGGTCATGGGGATCTGCGACAGCGGCAGGTCCGCCCCCGCGAGCGTGCCCTTGAGGATCGCCTCGATGTGGGTGGCCACCGACTCCACGGGGAAGTCCGCGTCGAACACGTCCAGGGCGTAGTCCATGTCGACCAGGACGTCACCGACGTCGTCCAGTTCGTTGACGACCACGGCCAGCACGTCGTCGTCGTGGGCTCGCGCCTGCACGACGGTCTCGTACTCCACGCCCTGGACGGCCGGCGGACTGGGCCAGCGCAGATAGGCGATGGTGGTGTCGAACAGCCGCTTGGGGCCGCTCTCCTGGAGCGGTACGCAGCGCAGCAGGTCGCCCAGGGAGAAGCGCTCGTGCGGCTTGAGCTCCCGGGTCGATGCCTGCACCTCGGCGACGAGCTCGCTCATCGTACGGTCCTCGCCGGCTGTCACCCGCAGCGGCAGGGTGTTCGCGAAGTGGCCTACGGTCTGCTTCTGCTGAGTGGTGGGCCGGTTCAGCAGCGGTACGCCCAGGACGACTTCGTCGCTGCCGTGCACCCGCGACAGGTAGACGGCGAAGGCGCCCGCGACGAACGCGAAGACCGAATGGCCGCGTGCACGGATGCTCTCGATGACACCGCGTTCGATCACGAAGCTGTGGCGGGCACTGCTGCGGGAGCCGGCCGGGGCCGAGCGGCTGAAGAGGGCCGGGGAGACGGCCCGCAACTGCTTCTGGAAATAGGCCCGGTCATCCGCGTAGTCGTCCGAGGCACGGTAGCGGCGCTCGTCCTCCGTGAATTCCAGGTACGACGGCACGGACGGCTCTTCGAACCGCCCGGTCCTTCGGATACGGTCATATTCGGCGCGGACTTGGGACATGAAGAGGTTCAGGCCCCAGGCGTCCGCGACGATGTGGTGCACCTTGACGTAGGAGTGAAAGACTCCCTCGCCCTCCTCGAGGACCGCGAGCGTGAACAGCCGGCTGCGTTCCACCTCGAAAGGAACGTCGAACGCGTCCTTGATCCACGCCTCGCAGGCGTCCCGCGGCGATGGGGCGTCGGAAAGGTCGATCGTCGGGATGTCGTAAGCCTCGTCCTCGACCCACTGGCGCGGGGTTCCCTCCTCCGGGTCGATCCGGATCCGGAATGCATCGTTGCGGTCGACCGCACGGCGCAGGCACGCCTTGAGGAGGTCGACGTCCACGTCACCGGTGAACCGGTCGGTGATGAAGCAGTTGAACTGCGGGAGGTCCGGAAAGAGAGAGTTCGCAGCCCAAATATCCTGCTGGTAGGCCGTGAGGGAGTAACGCTCCCGTCGATTCACGATCGCTCCATTTCCTCGGCTCTTGCCTTCATTTCCTGAGCTGTTCGACTGTCTTCTCCGATGCCCTGCGCTCGCCGTGGCCGACGTCGTACACCCGTATCAGCCGCCGCTCTCCGAGGCGATGGTGCTGCCGTGGTACCAGGGGTTTCCCGCTGCCTCGGATATGAGGTTGCGCGACTGGGTCTCCCGCGCCTTGCCCAGATCGAGAGTGAGGTACTGGACGAACTCCAGAGCGGTGAAGTACTGCCGAATGAAGGTCGACTGGTCGAGTTCGATCTCGGTGACGGTGACCTTTGCGTTCTGCGGGATCGGTGCAGTCAGCAACGACACCAGATTCCTCCGCTTGGCCCGGGTGTATTCATCCTCTTCCGGGTCGGAGAAGACGAGGATGCTGTGCCTGCGCTCGGGGTCGGTGAGCGTGGCCACCTCGCTGTGGCAGAACTCGTGGAAATAGTTGCGCGTCGCCGGCACCATGGCGATCTCGTTGAAGTGCATCTTGGCCAGCTTCAGCAGGCTCTCGTGCCACTTGGGTGAGCCGAGCATGATGACGTTGGCGTTCTCGCTGCGCGCGGCGGCGTCCGCGGCCAGGGCACGCAACTCGGGGGTGAAGTCGGTCCGCAGGTCCTCGGCCAGGGAACGGACCTCGGGCCCGTAGTCCTTGTCCAGCAGACCGAGCCGCAGGAACATGTCGACCAGGATCGAGAAGTACTGGCCCACATGGAACAGCGGGTACTCGCGGTCCGGCTTGCTCAGCGTCCAGCGCGCGATGGACACGCCGTGCTCCTCGCCCAGCTCGCCCAGCCGGCCGCCCGAGGTGAGCAGCAGCACCCGGTCATGCATGGGGCGCAGCGCGTGGAAGGCACGGACCGGCTCGTTGGAGTAGCCGCTGTACGAACTCAGGATGACGAGCGTGCGCTCGTCCTCGATCACCGCGCGCGGAACAAGGTACTCGAAGTCGTAGTCGTTGAAGACATACACTTCGAGGTCGCTGCGGATCGAGTTGAAGAACACCTTTATTACGTCCGACACGATGGCCGAGCAGCCCATTCCACTGAAGACGATGCGCGTGAAGTGGCCGTCCTTCAGCCTCTTCAGGAGGTCGGATGAGATGCCGGATATGTCATACTCGTCGAACTTGGTGAACCCTGCATGGTACTCCTGCTCCAGGAACTCCTGGTAGCGCTCAAGGCGTGATCGCATGTATTCCTCTTCCTAGGGAATTAATGGAGTGCCGTAGATTCCAGCACGAGGAGCGTGCGCGCCCCGGTTGTGCACCGAGTGCTTCACCACATGAACTGGCCGCCGTCCACAATCAGTTTCTGCCCCGTGACGTACGCGGCTCCCTCGCCCACCAGGAACTCCAGCGCGTCCGCCATCTCGTCGGTGGCACCTATCCGGCGCTGCGGTATCTCACTCAGCAACGCTTCCATGTACTCCGGCTCGGCCAAGCGGTAGCGTGTACGCATTTCGTCCGTGTCGATCATTCCCGGAATGAGGCAGTTCACGCGGATACTCGGCGCGAGTTCCATGGCCAGGCACTTGGTGAGATGAAGCATCCCGGCCTTGCTCGAACAGTAGTTGGCGCCGTTCATCCGGGGTCGAATCGCTGTGGTCGCACCGATGTTGACGATGGAACCGCCGCCGGCCTCCAGCATGACCGGGGCGAAGGCCCGCGTCATGTAGAACGGGCCGGACAGATTGGTGTCCACCACCCGGCGCCAGTCGGCGTCGGAAATCTCAAGCACCGGACGGTCGATATTGAGACCGGCATTGTTCACCAGGACCTGCGGGACTCCGTGCTCGGTCCGTACGAGTTCCGCGAGTTCGGCGACCTCGCCCGGATCGGACACATCCGACCGTACGACGGACAGCCCCTTCTCCACCTCTTGCACAGCAAGATTCGCCGACTCCTCGTCACTGCGATACGTGGCGACCACCCGGAATCCCATCCGGGTCAGACGGTGACTGAAAGCGAGACCGATTCCCTTGGTTCCGCCGGTAACGATGGCAAGCCTGTCAGGCGAGTTCACTCGCGCTCCCTTTCTTGGATGCGGCGCCGAGGACACGAACAGGGCACGCCGCCTCGCCCCGACTTCGAGGAGACGGGAAGGCGGGTGGGGTGACGACAGCGGTGACGGTGATGCGGTCCGGATCGCGTGCCGGCAGCGCGGGGCGGCGCTCGGCGCCGCCCCGCGCCCTCGCGCGGAGCCGCACGGATGCGTGCGGCTCGCACACGAGCGTGCCGCATGAAGGGGGATGGGACGGGCCTGTACGTGGGCGAACGGCGCCCGGGTGGAGGATGCCGGAACGCATGGGTGCACGGACCTGAGCACCCGAAGGGTGCGTCACCCGGGCGCAGGGCCCCGTCGAAGTGATCCGGCCGCGCCCTGTCGGGCGGGCCGGCCCCGTGTCAGACGGTCGGAGTTGCCCGCCTGACGGATCGGCAGCGCGGCATGGAACGGACCGGACTCACCGGGCGATGGGCTTGCGGGCACGCAGGATGACGTCGAAGCGGCCCGGGTACTGGCGGTCCATCGGCTCGAAGCCCGCTTCGGTGTACCACTGCTCGAATTCCTGCGCCGTGTAGATACGGCCCTCGGGTGACGCGATCGTCTGGACGTACCCCGCCATGAACGCGGCGTGGGCGGGCCCGGTCTCGTCGTCGTCCTGGGCACACGCGACGATCACCATGTGACCGCCCGGCTCCAGCGCGCGGTACGTCTTCGCGAAGAGGTCGCGGACCTGATCGGGCGACCAGATCTCAAGGAAACGGGAGTAGACGACGCAGTCGTGGGACGAGGGAAACTCGTCCTTCCAGATGTCGGTCCCGACCGCGTTGATGCGCTCGGAGAGGCCCGCCTCGGCGATGCGGGCGGCGGCCATCTCCGCCACGTTGGGCAGTTCGAGGATGGTTGCCCGAAGATGCGGCCAGCGCTGCGCGAAACCGATGGAGTTGGTCCCGGTGCCTCCGCCGACGTCCAGCACCTTCTTGTAGGACGAGAAGTCCACGGCGTTGACGAGGTCCTCGACCACCGAGCGGCTCTGGTGCTCCATCATGGCCGTGAAGACCTGCTCCAGGTTCTTGTCCTCTCCGAGGAGCTCGTAGAGCGTGGTCGCCGGGGAATCGGCGAGCAGTTCGCGATGCAGCCCCTCGTTCTCGTTGTTCACCAGCGACTCGTGGAGCCAGCCCATCGGCTGGTACAGCATCTCGTGGGTGTAACGGACGATCACCGGCATGAACGCGTTCTGATCGCCGGCCAGCAGGTCGGTGGCCGCGGTGTTGTGGTAGCCGTCGCCCTCCTTGCGTACGAGGCCGAACGCACAGCATCCGAGGAGCAGCACGTGTCCGGCACGTTCCTGCAGTCCGAGCTCGGCGGTGATCTCGTCAAGACTGCGGCCCGGCCGGTTCTTGAGCAGGGTGAAGAGTTCAAGACGCATGGCGGCGTGCATGAACGGAAACCTGAAGCTGGTGTACACCAGCTCCCACAGCTCGTCCAGGGCCGTCTCCGAAGATTCCTTCACAGTGTGTCCTCCACGTCTCTTTCAGATCGCGAGCAAGCGCTTTCGGCCATGGAGTAGTCAAGTCCCGCAACGTCCTGTTTTCTCCGGTTGGTGCTCAATGCGGAATAGACATACGGCGTACCGCAACCGCTCACCCGCCCGTCAGCCCGCCCGCGGCGGGCGTGTCACCACCGCACCGGCAGCTCCCGCACCCCCCGGATCAGCATCCCCGGGAGCCACTCCCCCGGCTCCCCGTCCGCCGTCAGGTCCGGGCAGCGCTCCAGCAGCGTGCGCACCGCCACCTCGCCCTCGAGGCGGGCGAGGGGAGCGCCCAGGCAGAAGTGGATCCCGTGTCCGAAGGAGAGATGGCCCCGGGCCTCGCGCCGTCGTACGTCGAAGCGTTCCGGATCGGGGAAGCGCGCCGGATCGCGGTCCGCGCCGGCCATGGCGATCAGCACGATGGCACCGCGCGGCACCCGTACCCCGCCGATCTCGGTCTCCTCCAGGGCGATGCGCGGCGTGGTGGTCTCCACCGGCCCGTCGTAGCGCAGCGTCTCCTCCACCACCCCCGCCGCCAGCCCCGCCGGATCGGCCCGTACGGCCGCCAGCTGCTCGGGGTGCGCGAAGAGCGCACGCACCGCGTTGCCGATCGTGTTGACCGTCGTCTCGTGCCCGGCGACGAGCAGCAGGAAGGCCAACGAGACCAGCTCGTCCTCGGTGAGCCGGTCGCCGCCCTCGTCGACCGTGTGGACGAGGGCGCTGAGCAGGTCCTCCCCGGGGCTCTCGCGCTTGGCGGCGATGAGCCCCTTGAGATACGGCATGACCTGCTCGTACGCCTCCTTCTCCGCCTCGGGGCTGGTGGGCGCGAGGGTCTCGTTGGACCAGGCGTGGAAGGCGGCGCGGTCCAAGCCGGGGACGCCGAGCAGTTCGGAGATGACGATCATGGGGAGCGGGGAGGCGAACGCGTCGATGAGGTCGGCGCGGCGCGCTCCGTCCGCCGTCATGCGGTCCAGCAGCTCGTCGGTGATCTCCTGGATGCGGTCCCGCATCCCCTCGACCCGCCGGGCCGTGAACTCCCGCGCCACCAGCTTCCGCAGCCGGGTGTGGTGGGGCGGGTCGCTCATCAGCATGTTGGCGTTGCCGAGCATGTTCAGGGCGTACGGCGGGCTCCAGCCGGCCTGCCGCCACTCGCGCTGCCAGTCCCGGCTGAGCTGCGGGGCGGTGAAGGCCTCGCGCGCGGCCTCGTACCCGACCACGAGCCACACCCGGCCCCTGTCGGGTGTGACTACCTCGTGCACCGGACCGCGCTCGCGCAGCCGCGCGTAGGCGACGTACGGGTCGGCGGTGAAGTCGGGGCTGAGCGAGGCGAGCACCTCGATCCCGCCGGGGCTGTCGGGCCGGTCGGTCAAGTCGGGTATCGCGGGATCGGCGGCGGCTTTCTCGGCCTCGGTCACGACGGAATTCCTTCCCTCAGGCCCGGATTGCCGGCCCCCGCCGACCACTCCGAACACGGCCGCTCACTTGACAACACCGAAGCGGGCGTGAGGCTTCACCTCGCCACGGCCGTTCACATACATAGTTTTTCTAGCCGCAGATACAACACCAACCCCGGTGGTCGCACAAGGTGTTCAAGGTTCTCGCATCCGCACCAGTGGCGTGAATCATGCGCTGCGCGACGGTTTAACCCCCGGCCAACGTGGCGTAATGGTCAGGACACGGCCGGACACAGGTCCGCCCAGTGGCTTGAAGTCGTCCGATGGGAACTCTGACCTCTGGCACCCCTGCTCAACTCGGACATCGCGACGGAATGGCCGGCGGATTGCAAAGACGCATACAATCGCGTCGCCGGCCCACGGGAAAGCTGACGCCAGTTTCCGGAACACTCACGAATTTCGGACATGCCAATGAGCCCGGCGTGATACTTCTTCGCTCGCGCCGGGCTCACGGTGTTCGGAATGGTGCACAGCGTTCAAGCGCCCGGCCCCGGTCCATGGGGCCGGACCGCGGCTGCGCAGCTACGCCTCAGGACGCCTGCGCGGCCGCACACCGGGACGGCGGCGGCAGCGCAGAAGGAACGGGCGGAGTCAGCGGACCCCTGCGACCGAACGCGGGGTCACCACCTTGTCGACGATTCCGAACTCCAGGGCCTGCTCCGCCGTGAGCACGCGGTCGCGCTCGATGTCCTCGTGGACCTTGGCGGCATCACGGCCGGTGTGGCGGGCGAGGAACCCCTCGACAAGCTCCCGCTGGCGCTGCACCTCGCGGCCATGGATCACCAGGTCGGATACCTGGCCCTGGCTGCCGGGGCTCTGCGGCTGACTGAGGACGACCCGGGCCCCCGGTAGCGCCAGGCGCTTGCCGGGCGTGCCCGCGGCCAGGACCACGGCGGCCACCGAGTTGGCCTGCCCCAGGCAGACCGTCTGGATGTCGGGCTGCACGAACTGCATCGTGTCGTACACCGCGGTGAGCGACGTGAGGTCGCCACCGGGTGAGTTGATGTACATGGAGATGTCCCGCTGCGGATCCAGGGACTCAAGGCACAGCAACTGGGCCATGATGTCGTTCGCCACAACGTCGTCGAGCTCGTGGCCGAGGAAGATCACACGCTCCTCGAAGAGCTTGCCGTAAGGATCGTACTCCCTGGTGCCCTGCGCGGTGCGCTCGACGAAGTGCGGCGTCACGTAGCGGCTTTCGGGGCGCAGACGGCCGGATCCGGACGGACCCGCCGCTGGGGTGGACATGGACGTGCTCACTGGACTTGCCCCTTCTGGGGGATGGCCGGACGTGCTGGTCAGGAAGGCGACTAGGCGATCGATCCGAGGGTGGTGGGGTGATTGTCGCCCGACGACAGGACCTCGTCGATCAGGCCGTACTCCTTGGCCTCTTGGGCGGTGAACCAGCGGTCCCGGTCGGAGTCACGCGTGATCGTCTCGGCGTCCTGGCCGGAGTGGTGGCCGATGAGCTCGGCCATCTCCTGCTTGGTGCGGATCAGTTGGTCCATGTAGACCTTGATGTCGGAGGCCGAGCCTCCGAGGCCTGCCGAGGGCTGGTGCATCAGGATCTTGGTGTGCGGCAGCGCGAAACGCTTGCCCTTCGCGCCGGCGGTGAGCAGGAACTGCCCCATGGAGGCACAGAATCCCATCGCAATGGTCACGACATCGTTCTTGATGTACTGCATCGTGTCGTATACAGCCATACCTGCGGTGACCGAACCACCCGGCGAGTGGATGTACAGGTAGATGTCACGGGTCGGATCCGAGGCGAGCATCAGCATCTGCGCCGTGATGCGGTTGGCGATTTCGTCGTCGACTTCCTTGCCCAGAAAGATGATCCGGTCGTCGAGAAGACGATTGTAGACCGCATCCACGCTGATGGCGTCACCGTTGGCGCGGGCATAGGGCATCGCCTGCTGTGCTGCGAGAGGCAACTGCCGATTGCTCATCTGTTCCACTCCTTTGTTCGCGCGCGGCACCTATGGCGGGGCCAGGACTCCCGTCCGTCAATCCGGTGCCCACCAGGCGTAGCGGCAGGTGCGTTCGCCCCCACCTCATACGTTGTGAAGCTAACACGTAATTCAGCCTGCACCGTTGGGGCAAGACGAGCGGTTCGCTGAGAGCAGAGAACGCGCATCGCGCTCAAGTGGCCTGAAATCAGGGGGAGTACACCTCTCCCCTCCCGGACAAAAGAAGGCCCGGTCCGCGAGCTCGTCCACTCATTCACGGGCATACAGGGCAATATTCGGCGCCTGGATCAAGCCAGAACGAAATGCCGGCCCGGAAAGGCCGGACGCGACCGCCCGCCCGCCCACGAACAACGCACTGCCCGTTCCCCGACAGCGACTTCGTGATCACGGGAACCACGCAAGAGGAATGCCGACCCCCGGTTTTTCATTGCGTCTTTTTCTGACTCTGCGTCAACCCCGGTACGCGAGCGAGGTCAGTCGTCCGGTCGACCCACAGGCGGCAATCCGCGAAGGAAGACTGCACGTCAGACGTGTACCGAGCCCTCACCCTCGGTGGCAGCAGCCGTCCGGAACAGCTCCATGGTCATTACGGTCTGTTCGCATGACGACGGTTACGACGCGCACGGTCACTTATCCGGCCGACGGCCTGACCATGGTCAGCCACCTCGCGCTCCCGGCCGGCAGCGGCCGTCGGCCCGCGGTCCTGATCGGCCCCGAGGGACCGGGGCTGAACGACTTCCAGCGGCGCCGCGCCGACGCCCTGGCCGAACTCGGCTACGTGGCACTGGCCTTCGACATCAACGGCGGATGCTGGTTCACCGACCCCGAGGAGATGCTCGCGCGCATCACCCCTCTGCTCTGCGCCCCCCAGAGGATGCGGGACATCGGCCACGCGGCCCTCGGCATCCTGCGCGCCGAACCGCGAACCGACCCCGACCTGATCGCCGCCATCGGTTACGGCACCGGGGGCGCGATCGCGCTGGAACTCGGCCGCGACGGCGTCGACCTGCGGGCGATCGGCACAGTCAACGCACTCACCACCGGCCGGCCGGGCGAGGCGGCACGCATCCGGTGCCCGGTGTGGGCCGGGGTCGGATCGGAGGACCCGATCATGCCTCCGGCACAGCGCGAGGCGTTCGCCGCCGAAATACAGGATGCGGGTGTCGACTGGCGTCTCGTGCTCTACGGCGGCGCCGTGCACGCCTTCCACCACCCTCCCGTCGACCAGCCGGTGGTGCCCGGCGTCGCCCACCACCCGCGGCACGCAGAGCGCGCTTGGCGCGACGTCGTGGACCTGCTCACCGAGTGCTTGCCCTTGGCGGAGTGACGCACAGGGGGGCCTTCCCACAACGGGAAGCCCCTGTGGGCTCTGTCGATCGGACGGCGCGACCGAGGTGGGTGTCGGGATGCCGATCGGCACATCGATATCCGGTACGGCAGGCGGTAGCAGACAGTCCGTGGCGGGTGCGCGCGACCGACGGTCCTCGTGCACGCGGGTCGCCGACGGCAGAGCCGTGGGGACGGGCCGTTGAGGTGCCGGCCGGTGAGGTGCCGGTCGTTGAGGTACAGGCGCTCGAAGTAGAGCAGGACCGGATGCACCCACCACGTCGGCTCCGCCTCCTCCGGCATGGTGACCCGGTGCTCGTTGGCGGCGGCCGGCGCGGAACTCGGCCGGGGGCGCGTGGACGACCGCTTCGGGGACGGCTTCCGCACCGGTCTGCCCGTCGGCTGTGCCGTGGCCGTGGTCTCGGCAGCCGTCGCCCTGCTCATCCCCCGGTACGCACCGCCGCCGACGGCCCGGAGGAGGCCGGGGTCCCGGCGGACCAGACACCGGCTCGCGCCCGAACGGCCCGAACGGCCTGTTCGTTCCTGCCGTCTCACCCCCGGGGCGAGCCCCTTCATGGGTCGTGGCGACCGCGGGCGTTCAGCCCAGTCCGCAGCGGTCGAGCGAGGCGTGGACCAGGGCGAGTCCCTCCGCCCTCCAATGGTCCCGGTCGGGCATCTGGTCCGCGCGGCGCCAGCGCCAGGCCGAGAACATGGCCCAGTCCACGGCGCGGCACCGGTGCAGGAGATCCTGGTCGGCCCCCGCGTAGTGCTCGGCCACACCGTCGGGAGCGTGGGCGAGGTCGAACTCGACCGGCCCGCGACAGCACGTGGCGAGGTCCACGAAGAGCGGCCCCCGCTCCGTGGCGAGGAGGTTGCCCTCGTGCGGCTCGCCGTGCAGCAACTGGTCGTTGGACCGGTCCGCGCCGATGGCGGCGCTCACCTCGCCCAGGGTGCGGGCGAGGAGTTCCCGGTCGGCGTCGGACAGGTCCGGGGACCGCTCCCGGTCGGTCACCTCCCGCAGCGCGCGGGCGGCCCGGTCCGTGAAGTGGGGCGCCTCCAGCTCGACCCGGCGCAGGGCGGCGTGCTGCCGCCTGAGCACGTCCGCGTACGCGGACGGCGTGATGTCCGCAGCCACCGGTGCGTAGTAGGTCCACAGAGAGACGGCGAAGCCGTCCCGTACGTACACGCGGGGCTCGCCCCGGGGGTCCAGCTCGGCCACCGGGGCGTCGACGGCACCGAGCCGGCGGGCCACCTCGACCTCGAACGCCGAGTCGGCCAGTTGGTCCGGCGGCGCGACCCGGGCCAGCACGTCGCACGGGAGCAGGCGCAGCGCGACCCGGTCCGAGTCGTGGACGACGACCACGTCGTCCACCCCCAGGCCCAGCTCCGTGGCGGTCGCCCGGGCCGCCTCGACCGCGCGACGCAGTTCCGCAGGCTCCATGTCGTTCTCCTCGTCGTCGGCTACGCACACACCTCCGGGGACGGCGACAGCACCCCGTACGTCGTCGGGGACATCATCCGGCACCCGGACCCCGGGAAGATCCGCTTTCGGCCGACCGAGGCCTCCCGCGACAACGGCCGCGGCCGGGGCCCGCCGTCCGAGGCGCGGACGGCCCCGGCCGGCGGAAGCGCCGGTACCGCACGGCCCGCCGCCGGCGCTTCAGCCGGCCGCATAGGCCTTCGCCTGGATGCCGTACAACTCCGCGTAGCGTCCGCCGACCGCGAGCAGTTCCTCGTTCGTGCCGGACTCGGCAACACGTCCGGCGTGCAGCACGAGGATCAGATCCGCGTCGGTGACCGTGGAGAAGCGGTGCGAGACGACGACGGTGACGGTCCCGGTCCGTGCGCTCAGTTCCCGCGCGCGGGCCCGTCTCCGCCGCGACTCCGCCCCGTCCGCCCCGTTCGAGCCGTCAGTCCGTTTCCTGGGAGTGCGGGGCCGTCGCGGGCGGATGGGTCGGACGGTCCCGGCCTCCGTCCCGGCCGGACACCACCACGATGACGAGCCCGACGACGACGGCTCCGGCGGCGACCCGTCCGGCCGCCCGCAGCCACCACCCCGGCCGGGCCGCGCCCCCGCCGGCGGAGCCCAGCCGTTCGGCCCGCCGGGCAGGTCTCAGCAGGCGGAGCAACAGCAGTACGGCAACCGGCAGTTGCAGCAGCCACAGAACGGTGCGCGGCCACTCTCCGTACCAGACGTTGGTCCCGTACAGCAGGGTGTGCCACACGCTCAGCACGTACACGACGATCACGAACCGGTGCAGCCGTCGCCACGTGTTCGCTCCGATGCGGTGCCGGACGTAGAACAGCAGCCCCAGCGGTATCGCCAGGTACAGGGCGCCCTGGCCGATCGGGACGGCGATCCGGCCGGTGCCGGAGTCGTACCAGCCGGGCACGAAGCTGTCGGCGAAACCCACCCACAGCCGCTCGGCCCAGTCCAGCTTCGTCTCGTAGCGCACGAGTTCCGCCGCGAACATGAGCGCGTGCGCGGCCATCAGGGCCGTCGTCGTCAGACTCGTGGTGCGGTGCCAGCGCTCCAGTACCGGCCGGGAGACCGGCAGCCGGGCGGACCGCGGTCCCGACAGCAGCAGACCCAGCATGACCGTGCCCCAGGCCCACAGCAGCCCCGACCACCCGAACGCCTGACTGAGCAGGTACATCCAGTAGGTGCCGGCATCGTCCATGAACGGCATGACCGCGACGGTGTCCGAGTCACCCGACTCGATGCGCGCGTACAGGAACGCGAAGACAAGCCCCGTCACCACCACCGCCGCGGAGGCGTCGGGCAGGGCGGACCGCATGTCGCCGCGCAGCGCGACGCGGTCGCCGGGGCGCGGTTGCCGTCCGGGCGGTATCGGCGCCCCGTCCTCTTCCGACCTGGCGTCCGACAGCATCAGGGCCTCCCCGGCACGGGGCACCGCAGGGACGGTGCGCATGTGGCGTGAGCCAACAAGTCTGACCGAGGGGGCGGTGTCCCCCCGAGGCAGTATCCGGCCAGAGTCGCCACGGGACGTGCGGCGTCCGCGACGACGGTGGCGCCGTTGTCGAACCACCAGAAGTCCTCGCCGGTCCCGGACCACCGCCACCGGCCTGCCGGCCGCGGGGTGCTCCGCCGGCAGCCGCATCTGCCGCTGGGCCCGGGGCCGACGTCGGCCGACGTCGGCCCCGGGCCGTGGGGGTCGGCCCTCAAGCAGGAGTGACGTTGTCGGCCTGCGGGCCCCTGTCACCCTGGGTGACGTCGAAGTTGACCTTCTGGCCCTCCTGCAGCTCCCGGTAGCCGCCTCCCGCGATGGCCGAGTAGTGGACGAACACATCCGGTCCGCCACCATCCTGCTCGATGAAACCGAATCCCTTTTCGGCGTTGAACCACTTCACCGTCCCGGTGGCCATGTCCTGTCCTGCCTTTCGTCACGCAGCGAGACGGCTGCTCACTGCTCTGTGCTGTGATCATCGCGCTCCCGCGCGACCGGGGAGACAACGATGCTCTTCAGCGCTCCGGGTGCCCGCCCCGGCACCCGTCTATCCGCGGACCGGCCACTCGCGGCGGTACGGGCACGAGCGGACCTGGCCGGGCCCGCGCGAAAAGACCGGCCTCGGTTTCCCGCCAGGCCGTCACCGCGTTCGGAGCCGCCCGAGAGGCCGCCGATGCCACGTGGGGCTCCGCTCGGGCCGCTACCGCTACCGATCAGCGCCTCACGTGCGGGAAGGCGGGGTCCCGTAGCCCTTCAGGATCTCGATGACCTGGTCGTCGCCGACCTGGTCGAAGTCGTCGTACCAGAGGCCGACCGCCCGAAAGTCCGGCGGCTGCCGGAGGCAGACGACACCGTCCGCTTCCGAGCGCATCTCGGCGACGGTCTCAGGGGCGCCGACAGGGACGGCGAGGATCAGCCGGGCGGGTCCCGACCGCCGAAGCCGGCGGAGGGCGGCGCGTGCGGTGGCGCCGGTGGCCAGGCCGTCGTCGACGAGGACGACGGTGCGGTCCTTGACCTGCGGTGTGGAACGGTCACCCCGGTAGAGCAGGGCCCGGCGTTTCAGTTCCTCACGTTCCCGGGCCACGTCCGCGACGAGGCGGTCTTCACTCAGACCGGCCATTTCGAGGGCCCGCTGGTCGAACAGGGGCGGGTCGTCGTCCACGACCGCGCCGATACCTGTCTCCGGCCGGCCGGGAAGACCGATCTTCCGTGCCACGAGCACGTCCAGGGGCGCCCTGAGGGCCTGGGCGACTTCGGCGGCCACCGGCACTCCGCCGCGGGGCAGCGCGAGGACCACGGGGTGGGGCAGTTCGCCGTCGGATGCCCATTCCATGAGCCGCAGGCCGAGTTCCTGGCCCGCTGTCCGGCGATTGTGGAATCGCATGACGTCTCTCCTCCTCACAGGCGCTGAAGGGCCACCGCTGCCGGGCCCACTCATCACTTCGGGGCTCGGCTCCGGGCTGGGGCGGGGTTCGCGCCGCTTTCCGCTGGGCCGGCCCGCCTCCCGTCGGTCGAAGCGGCGGTACGCCTCGACAGCGTTCTCCGTGCCACCCCACCGGGTGACCAGCGGCGTGGGGTCGAAGCTTCCTGAGGCGAGGCAGCGAGACCGGACGGGGCAGGTAGGCATCGGGGGTCGCGGTTGCCCCTCTCCGGAGCTCCACCCACCGCCCGCACGGAGCCGCCATCGACCGCCGCGTTCCGGCCGGCATCGTCACCGGCAACCGCATCACTTCTTCCGTCCGCCCCCGCCCCCGCCCCGTCACCGGCGCGGGGCCGGGCTGTCCGCCGGTGTCAGGTCATCGACGGAGCCAGACCGCCGTGTCACCGGGCAGTCGACCGTCACTGTCCAGTGGGCTGCTGGCCAGCAGCAGTTCCTCATGCGGCGGCAGACCGATGGATCGGCCGGAGAGGTTGACCACGCACACCAGGCCGTTTCCGCGGGCGAAGGCGAGGACGCCGTCCTCGGCGGGCAGCCAGGTCAGCGGGCCGTCGCCGAAGCCCTCGGTGGACCGGCGCAGGAGCAGGGCCGTGCGGTAGAGGCTGAGCATCGAGTCGGGGTCGGTGTCCTGGCGGTCGACGGCGTACCGCGCCCAGTCGGCGGGCTGTGGCAGCCAGGGTTCGGTGCGCGCACCGAACCCGCAGGACGGCTCGTCGGCGGCCCAGGGCAGCGGCACCCGGCATCCGTCGCGCCCCGGGTCGGTGCCGCCGGAGCGGAAGTGCATGGGGTCCTGAATGCGGTCCAGCGGGATGTCCGCCTCGGGCAGACCGAGTTCCTCGCCCTGGTAGAGGTAGACCGAACCGGGCAGCGCGAGCGTGAGCAGAGCGGCGGCGCGGGCGCGCCGGGTGCCCAGCTGGAGATCACTGGGCGTGCCGAACTCCTTCGTGCCGAAGTCGAACCCGGTGTCCGTACGGCCGTAGCGGGTGACCGTGCGGGTCACGTCGTGGTTGCAGAGGACCCAGGTGGCCGGGGCGTGGACGGGCGCGTGCTCGGCGAGGGTGTCGTCGATGGTGCGGCGCAGCCGGCCGGCGTCCCAGGGGCAGGAGAGGAAGTTGAAGTTGAAGGCGGTGTGCAGTTCGTCGGGGCGCAGGTAGCGGGCGAAGCGTTCGGCGTCGGGGAGCCAGACCTCGCCGACGAAGACGCCGTCGTACTCGTCGGCTATCGCGCGCCAGGAGCGGTAGATGTCGTGGATCTCGTCCTGGTCGATGTACGGGTGCGGGTCGACGCCTTCGGTGAAGTCGGGCAGGTCGGGGTGCTTGGTGAGCAGGGCTGCGGAGTCGATGCGGACACCGGCGACGCCGCGTTCGAACCAGAAGCGGAGTATGTCCTCGTGTTCGCGGCGGACGGCGGGGTGGGACCAGTTGAGGTCGGGCTGTTCCGGGGTGAACAGGTGCAGGTACCACTCGCCGTCGGGGACCCGGGTCCAGGTGGTGCCGGAGAACTGGGACGGCCAGTCGTTGGGCGGGAGTTCACCGTTCTCGCCGCGTCCGGGCCGAAAGTGGAAGCGCTCCCGCTCCGGACTGCCGGGCCCGGCCTCCAGCGCGGCACGGAACCAGGCGTGCTGGTCGGACACATGGTTCGGGACGATGTCGACGATGACTCGGATACCGAACTCGTCGGCCTCGGCGATGAGCTTCTCGGCCTCCTCGAGGGTGCCGAAGGCCGGATCGATGGCTCGGTAGTCGGCCACGTCGTAGCCGCCGTCGACGAGCGGGGAGAGGTACCAGGGCGTGAACCACACGGCGTCGACGCCGAGTTCGGAGAGATAGGGCAGGTGGGTGCGGATGCCCGCCAGGTCCCCGGTCCCGTCGCCGTCGCCGTCCGCGAAGCTGCGGGGGTAGATCTGGTAGATGACGGCGTCTCGCCACCATGTGTCGGTTCGGGAGGGGTGCACGGCTGCCACGTAACGGTCCTTTCGGGCAGGTGAGGGCCCCGCCGCCGGCCGGGGCGGGGTCATGGACGAAGTGGCCGGCGACGGGTGCTCCGGGGGTGGCGGCGGGGTTCGGTCACGCAGGGGGGCCAGGGGCCGGTGCCGGGTGCGGTCAGCCCTTGAGGCTTCCGGCGGTGAGGCCCGCCATGATGCTGCGCTGGAAGAAGAAGAACACGATGATCATCGGGATGCTCGCGATCACGAGGCCGGCCATGACCTGGTTCTGTGTCACGGATCCGGCCGTCTGGGACAGGCCCACACTGATCGTCATCTTCTCGCTGTCCGGCAGCACGAGCAGTGGCCAGACGAAGTCCTTGAAGACCAGGACGACGGTGAAGATGGACACCACGCCGAGGATGGGCCGCGAGATCGGCAGGATGATCGAGACGAGGACGCGCCACGGGGGTATGCCGTCGATCTCGGCCGCTTCGAGGATCTCGTCGGGGATCGAGTCGAAGAAGCGCTTGAGCAGGAAGATGTTGAAGCCGTTGGCGGCGACGGGGAACCAGATGGCCCAAGGGGAGTTGAGAAGCTGCCAGCCGAAGACGGGCACGTCCGTCACGGTGATGTAGGCGGGGATCATCACCACGATCGGCGGGATCATGAGCGTGGCCAGCATGGCGCCGAGGATCACGTTTCCGAACATCGGCCGGAGCTTGGACAGGGCGTACGCGGCTGTGACGTCCACGGCGAGTGCGAAGAGCCACGCGCCTACGGCGTAGAAGAGGGTGTTCTTGAGGAGCAGCCCGATGTCGAAGAGTTCCCAGGCATCCGCGAACACGGAGAGATCGGGGTTCTCGGGGAACAGGGTGGGCGGCATCTGGGCGATTTCCTCGCCCGTCTTCATCGCCCCGGTGACCATCCAGTAAAGGGGGAACACGAACACCAGGGTGAACACGGTGATGACGGCGGTGAGCAGCGTCCAGTAGATCCTCGTGCCCCAGCGGGATTTCAGCTCCAGCGGCGAGACGATGGTCCTGGCATGGCCGTCGGCCCATGCGGCCGGGCGCTTCTTCCTGCGCCCGGGTGGCTGCGGCGACGCCGTCCTGCCTGCTTCTTCCGCCACTTCGGGGTCGGCGGTGGTGTCGATCACGGACCTACCTCTTCTCGTCACGGGTCAGCCGGAGTTGGACCGCGGCGACCGCAAGAAGGACGATCATGAGCATCAGGCCGAGCGCGCTGCCGGCCCCGTAGTTGCCGCCGTAGACGAAGGCGTACTGGTACATGAGGTACGCGACGGTGACCGTCGCGTTCTCCGGTCCGCCACCCGTGAGCATGTACGGCTCGATGAAGACCTGCATGGTGGCGACGATCTGCAGCATCAGCATCAGGAGCAGGATGAGCCGGGTCTGCGGGATGGTGACGTTCCAGATCCGCTTGAAGATGCCGGCACCGTCGAGCTCCGCCGCCTCGTACAGGTCACCGGGGACGTTCTGCAGGGCGGCCAGGTAGATCAGCACGCCCGAGCCCAGGTTCATCCAGGTGGAGACGATGACCAGCGAGATGAGCGCGGTGTCGGTGGAGTCGAGCCAGGACAGCGTCGGCAGCCCGGCGAAGTCGAGGACCTGGTTGAACAGTCCCGGTCCGGGATCGTAGAACCAGCGGAACAGCAGGACCGATACGATCGGTGGCAGCATGACCGGCAGGTAGACCACGAACCGGAGATACCCGCGGGCGTGCCGCAGCTCGTTGAGCACGATCGCCACCGCGAACGGGATCACATAGCCGCACAGCAGGGCGAGCAGCGTGAAGGCGATGGTGTTCTTCCAGGCCTGGCCGAACGCCGGGTCGTTCACCACGGTGCGGAAGTTGTCCAGGCCCACCCAGGTCGGCTCGTCGACGAGGTTGGTCTGCTGGAAGCTGAGGATGACCTCCCTGACGATCGGCCACCAGGCGAACATCGCGAAGCAGAACAGAGCGGCGCAAAGAAACGCGTAGGCGGTCAGGTTGCTGCGTACCGAGCGGCGCCGCTTCGACGGTGGTCTGCGACGCGGTTTCGCCGGCCGCTTCGGCTCGACGGTGAGTGTTTCCATGGCGATCTCCCGCTCCTGTTCTCTCCTGCCGGCCGGGCCCGGGGTACCGCTCTCCTCCTCCTTCGGGCGACACCCCGGGGCAGTCGCCGTCAGCCCCTGGCCAGAATCCCGTTGGCCTTGGTCTCGGCGTCTTCGAGCAGCTTGTCGATGTCGGCGCTCTCCCGCGTCAGGACCGCGGACATGGCCACGTCGAGCACTGCGTAGAGTTCCTGGGCATGCGCCGGCTCCAGCTTGAGCTCGACGTTCTTCGAGGTGTCCACGTAGGGCTGGTAGTACTCGACCGGCAGGACGGCGTTCGCCGTCCGGTCCTCGGCGATCTTCCGGCCGGTCGGGGAGCCGCCCATGTAGTCGTTGTTGGGAACGCCGACGGCCTCACCGTTGGCTTTGCCGCGGGCGTAGTCGTGACGGCCCTTGCCCGGTGTGTTGAACTGGAAGTCGATCCACTGCATCGCCGCCCTGGTCTCGGCGGCGTTCGCCTTCGGGTTGATCATGTAGGCCTCGCCGCCGGACAGCGACGCCTTGCCCTCCGGTATGCCGGTGATGCCGTAGTCGTCCTTCTCCCCCTGGAACTTCTGGACCACGTCGGTGACGACGTCCGGCGCGCCGAGCATCATGCCCGTCTTGCCGGCGGCCATCTGCTGCATCAGTGCCTCCCAGCCGATCAGCACCCTGCTGCCGACGCTGTCGTCCTTCCAGCGCATGTCGTGCAGCGTCCGCAGCACGGCCTTGCCCTCGGGGCTGTTGAACGCGGCCTTGCCGTCGACGACCATCTCGCCGCCGCGACTGAAGATGGACTGTGCGAAATGCCAGCCGCCGACGTTGCCGCCGCCGTACTCGCCGTACCCGACGTAACCGTCACCGAGATCGGCGATCTTCTTCGCGGCGGCCCTGACCTCGTCCCACGTCTTCGGCGGGGCGTCGGGGTCGAGACCGGCCTCCTCGAACAGCTTGCGGTTGTAGACCAGACCGACGCTGTAGCTGACGTTGGGAACGCCGTAGACCTTGCCGTCCACGGTGACCATGTCCCTGACGTCCTGCCTGATGTCGCCGTAGTTCTTCACCAGGTCCGTGACGCCGGTGATGTCCTTCGCCTGCTTCTTGGAGATCACGTCGGCGTAGTTGGTGACCGGCACCATGAACACGGTCTCCATCTGCCCGCCGGCGAGCTTCGCGGCGAAGGTCTTCGGGTCGAAGCACGGCTGCTGGTCGGTGCTCTTGACCTTCACTCCCGGATGCGCCTTCTCGAACGTGGCGACGTCCTGGTTCCACGCCTCGCGCTGCTTCGGTGCGGTCTTCGGGGGCTGGCACGCCACGGTGATCGTCACGCCTCCTCCCGCATCGGAGTCCGACGAGTCACCGCCGCAGGCCGCGGTGGTCAGTACGAGACCTGCGGTCAGCAGGATCACGAGTTTACGGGGCTTCATTGCGGCTCCTCCGAGGTGACGCCCAAGCGCTGCCCTGATCGGAGCGTCACGATAGGACGGTCGGCAGATGCACGCAATATTCTGATCCAGAGTTGCAAGGTTACGACTGTGTCACGACCTCTACTCGCCGATGGCCTATCAGGAGCTGTACTTGTGGATGACATCGAGAGCGCCGCTTCGGGCTCGACCGGAGCCCACTGCCCGCGCTCCCCGGCTGAGGCGCTGTCAGTGATGTGCTCGCGAGCGCGAGACCTTGCCGAGCCGAGACCGCCGGCCGGCACCGCCGGCCGGCACCCTGGAGTCCGCGCCGCCGGGCGGGCGATCGCTCCGCTCCGCGGGGCGCGGAACCGCAAGGGAGCTCACCGGCGGACGCACTGCCCTCAGCGATGCCGACCCGAGCGGCAGGCGATCGCGGCCTCCGACATCGAACGCGCGCCTGGGCAGCGGGCTCGTCTCCGGCCCCGTCCGCGAGGGCAGCGCACTGCGCGCGGACTCACGGCCTCGCGAGCCGTCCACCGGCCGTCTTCGCTTCGCCGGGACCTCCACCGCACGGGCCGGCACCCCCGAACCCGCCCGGCGAACCCGCCTGGCGAACCCGCCTGGCGAACACCTGACGGATCGGACGGGCGCCCCCGGCCGCCACGTCGTCTACCGTGGCATCGACGGCATCAGGTTCAGGACAGCAGGCCGGAGGGTGGCCGGGCTACGGCCAGGCCGAGAAGAGAGGGACGCAAGAAATTTCGGAGCTTGCGATAGGCTTGCGTGCATGACGCGACGACTTGCCCAGGTAGCGAAGAAGGTTGGGGTCAGCGAGGCCACGGTCAGCCGTGTCCTCAACGGCAAGCCCGGTGTCTCCGATGCGACCCGGCAGTCCGTGCTCACGGCGCTGGACGTCCTGGGGTACGAACGCCCGACGCAGCTCCGCGGGGAACGCGCCCGGCTCGTCGGCCTCGTGCTGCCGGAACTGCAGAACCCGATCTTCCCGGCCTTCGCCGAGGTCATCGGGGGCGCTCTCGCCCAGCAAGGACTCACGCCGGTGCTGTGCACCCAGACGAAGGGCGGGGTGGCCGAGGCCGAGTACGTGGACCTGCTGCTTCAACAGCAGGTTTCCGGGGTGGTCTTCGCCGGAGGGCTTTTCGCGCAGGCCGACGCGCCGCACGAGCACTACCACCTGCTGGCCGAGCGGAGTGTTCCGGTGGTCCTCGTCAACGCGTCGATCGAGGGTCTGGACTTCCCGTGCGTCTCGTGTGACGACGCGGTCGCCATCGAGCAGGCGTGGCGCCACCTCGCCTCTCTCGGACACGAGCGGATCGGCCTGGTCATCGGCCCCGCCGACCACATTCCCTCGCGTCGCAAGCTGGAGGCGGCCACGGCGGCGGCGAAGGCCCTGGGCCTGACCCTGCCCGACGAGTTCGTGCAGCGGTCGATCTTCTCGCTGGAAGGCGGTCAGGCCGCGACCGCGCGACTCCTGAAGCACGGCGTCACCGGCATCGTCTGCGGCAGTGACCCGCTTGCGCTCGGAGCCATCAGGGCCGCCCGCCGGAGCGGACTCTCGGTCCCCGCGGACGTCTCGGTGGTGGGCTTCGACGACTCGGCCTTCATGACTTCGACGGCTCCGCCCCTGACGACCGTGCGTCAGCCCATCGAGGCGATGGGACGCGCGGCGGTCGACCTGCTCTGCGCCCAGATCCAGGGGCCCCAGCCCCACTCCGGAGAGCTCCTCTTCGAGCCCGAACTCGTCGTCCGCGGATCGACCGCGCCGGCCCGGAGGCGCTGACCGCCGGCACCTGGCGAACCCAGGTCGGGCGCATCACTCCCCCACCCGTCCGACCGGTATCACCACTGCACTCGTCTGACCGATATCACCTCTTCGGCACCGGTATCACCGTTCGCTTCGCGCGACCGTGACACCGGTGCCGCTGTGTTTCCCGGGCACGTCAGCCACGTTCGGAGTGACGGATCCGTTGACAAAACCGGCCCGCGATAGAAACCTTCCACCTCAACAACGTAAGCAAGTCATCAAATCACTCAAGAAGTTGGCTTGCTGTCGCACCTGCCAGTCAGATTCAGGCCGGGTTCCCGGCGCCCAACCTTGCCACCTCGCTCAGGACCCCGTCGTGCCCATGGGGCTGCGCGGGTTCCGGAGACGGTGACGGGGGGGCGTCCTGCCCGCATCATGGAAGGGCCACCATGAACGGCACACATGTGAGCAGACGTTGGGGGGTCGGCCTGTTGACAGCGGGCCTGCTCACCGTCGGGCTGCTGCCCGCCCCCGGGTACGCCGCGGACGGCGATCCCAATCTCGCGCTCGGCAGAGCGGCGACGGCCGGAGGGGCGCACGGCGGATACCCGGCGACGAACGTCACCGACGGCAGTCAGCAGTCGTACTGGGAGGGCCCGGCCGGCTCCTTCCCCCAGTGGGTGCAGGTCGACCTGGGTGCACAAGTCGCCCTGGACCGCGTCACGTTGAAGCTGCCCACCGGCTGGGAGGGACGCTCCCAGTCCCTGGCCGTCCTCGGCAGCGCCGACGGTGGGTCCTTCACCGCGCTGGCCGGCACGCAGGCCCACGCGTTCGCGCCGTCCGCGGCGAACACCGTGGATGTCGACCTGCCCTCCGCCACCGCCCGGTTCGTCCGCGTAGAGGTCGCCGCCAACTCCGGTTGGAACGCGGCGCAGCTGTCCGAGCTGGAGATCTACGGCGAGGACGGCGATACGGGTGAAGGCCCCGTCGACCCGCCGGTCGAAGGTCTCAACCTGGCACGTCACAAGCCGATCGAGGCCACATCCACCACGCAGAACTACGTGGCACGGAACGCCAATGACGACGACCTCACCACCTACTGGGAGTCGACGGGCTTCCCCTCCGACCTGACGGTGAAGCTGGGCGCCGACGCGGACGTCGAGGCCGTGGTCGTCAAGCTGAACCCCGACCCGAAGTGGCAGTCGCGGCAGCAGTCGCTGGAGGTGCTGGGACGCAAGGAGGGAGCCTCCGCGTTCAGCTCGGTGAAGACACGCGCCGACTACGCCTTCAGCCCCTCGGACAGGAACTCCGTGGTGATCCCGGTGACCGGACGCTTCGCGGACCTGAGGCTGTCCTTCCACGCCAACACCGGTGCCCCCGGCGCCCAGGTCGCCGAATTCCAGGTGCTCGGCAAGCCGGCTCCCCACCCGGACTTCGTCGTCACCGACCTGACCTGGTCCCCGAGCACTCCGTCCGAGAAGGACGAGGTGACGGTCGACGCCACCGTCCGCAACGCCGGCACCTCCGCCGCCCCCGCGACCACCGTCAACGTCAGCGTCGAGGGCGCCGTCGCCGGTTCCGCCCCGGTCGCCGCACTCCCGGCCGGCTCGTCCGCGACCGTCTCCGTCCCGGTCGGCAAGCGCCCGACGGGCTCGTACTCCGTGTCGGCCGCCGTCGACCCGACGGACACCGTCGCCGAGCTGGACGACAGCAACAACAGCCGTACCGCGGACAGGAAGCTGACCATCGCACAGAGCCCGGGCCCGGACCTGCGGGTCACCGGCATCACCAGCAACCCGTCATCGCCCGCGGTCGGCTCCTCCGTCTCCTTCACCGTCGCGGTCAACAACCGCGGCACCACCGCCGTCCCGGCCGGCACCATCACCGGCCTCAGGGCCGGTGACACCGCTCTCGCGGGTACGACCGGGGCCATCGCCGCGGGAGCCACCACCACCGTCGCCATCGACGGAACCTGGAAGGCCGCCGACGGCGGAGCCACGCTGACCGCCACCGCCGACGCCACCGGCACGGTCGAGGAAACCGACGAGAACAACAACGTCTTCGCGCGCTCCATCGTCGTGGGACGCGGGGCCGCGGTGCCCTACACGGAGTACGAGGCGGAGAACGGCAGCTACCGGGGGACACTCCTCACCGCGGACGAGAAGCGCACCTTCGGGCACACCAACTTCGCCACCGAATCCTCCGGCCGGCAGTCGGTGCGCCTGGAGGACACCGGTGACCACGTCGAGTTCACCTCCACCGACGCCGCCAACTCCATCGTGGTGCGCAACTCGGTCCCGGACGCGGCCGCGGGCGGTGGCCGCGAGGCGACGATCAGCCTCTACGCCGACGGGCAGTTCGTCCGGAAGCTGACCCTCTCCTCCAAGCACAGCTGGCTCTACGGCACCACCGACGACCCGGAGGGCCTGACCAACACCCCGGGCGGTGACGCGCGCCGTCTCTTCGACGAGTCCAACGCGCTACTGACCGAGAGCTACCCGGCGGGCACGAAGTTCCGCCTCCAGCGGGACGCGGGCGACTCCGCCGCCTTCTACGTCATCGACCTGATCGACCTGGAGCAGGTCGCCGCCCCCGCCGCCAAGCCCGCGGCGTGCACCTCGATCACCCAGTACGGTGCCGTGCCCAACGACGGAATCGACGACGCCGACGCGATCCAGCGTGCCGTCACCGCCGACCAGGAGGGCGAGATCGACTGCGTGTGGATCCCCGCCGGGCAGTGGCGCCAGGAGAAGAAGATCCTGACCGACGACCCGCAGAACCGCGGTCAGTTCAACCAGGTCGGCATCCGTGACGTCACCGTCCGCGGCGCCGGCATGTGGCACTCGCAGCTGTACTCGCTCACCCCGCCGCACGAGGCCGGCGGCATCAACCACCCGCACGAGGGCAACTTCGGCTTCGACATCGACGACAACACCAAGATCTCCGACATCGCCATCTTCGGCTCCGGCACCATCCGGGGCGGCGACGGCAACGCGGAGGGCGGCGTCGCGCTCAACGGCCGCTTCGGCAAGAACACCAAGATCACCGATGTCTGGATCGAGCACGCCAACGTCGGCGCCTGGGTCGGCCGCAACTACGACAACATCCCCGCACTGTGGAACCCGGGCGACGGCCTGGAGTTCAACGGTGTGCGCATCCGCAACACCTACGCCGACGGCGTCAACTTCACCAACGGCACCCGCAACTCCACCGTCTACAACTCCTCTTTCCGCAACACCGGCGACGACGCCCTGGCCGTCTGGTCCAACAAGTACGTCAAGGACACCTCGGTCGACATCGGCCACGACAACCACTTCCGCAACAACACCATTCAGCTGCCCTGGCGCGCCAACGGCATCGCGGTGTACGGCGGTTACGGCAACACCATCGAGAACAACCTGATCTCCGACACCATGAACTACCCGGGCATCATGCTCGCCACCGACCACGACCCGCTGCCCTTCTCCGGGCAGACCCTCATCGCCGGCAACGCCCTGCACCGCACGGGCGGCGCGTTCTGGAACGAGGACCAGGAGTTCGGCGCCATCACGCTCTTCGCGCAGGGCCCCGACATCCCCGGCGTCACCATCCGTGACACCGACATCCACGACTCGACCTACGACGGCATCCAGTTCAAGACCGGCGGCGGCTCGATACCCGACGTGAAGGTCACCGGCGTCCGTATCGACAAGTCGGTCAACGGCTGCGGCATCCTCGCCATGAGCGGTGCCCGGGGCAGCGCCACGCTCACGGACGTGACCATCACCGACTCGGCGGAGAGCGACGTCTGCGTCGAGCCCGGCTCGCAGTTCGTCATCAACCGCGGCTGACCCCCGCGGCACCGGTACGGCGGCCCGCTCCCCGGGCCGCCGTACCGGCGTGCCCGCACGCGGACGAGGGAGGAGGACGAAGGGCATCGGCGCCCGAACGCGTCACTCCGCGCCGATGGACACCCGCGTCCGGAGATCCCGGTGCCTCAGCGCCGCGATCGCGACAACCCGCAGACCAGCCGTCCTCGTCTCGGGACTGCGGAGCCCCGTGACAACCCGAAACCCCGGCCGCCGGGCCCAGGGCTCACGCTCACGGCTCACGCTCACGGCTCACGGCTCACGGCTCACGGCTCACGGCTCACGGCACTGAGGAAGCCGGCCCGCCCGCCCCCGATGTGCCATGACCGTGCGGTCCGGGCGACGGCCTGACCACCCCGGCACGATCCGCGTTCCGGATGCTCGTGATCCATCCCATGGATGCCTCCTGTTCCGGTGGTACGTGCACCGGAACGCGCGCATCAGGTGGCGGCCCGGATCTCGTCCGCCTCCGCCATCCGCCTGCCGACTCGCGCGGCGGTCTCCCGCAGCCAGATGTGGGCGGCGTCGTGCGTGTGTACGGGGTGCCACCACATCGCCTCCCGCAGCGGCACCGCCTCGTACGGCGGCTCCACGGCCCGCACGGCGGCGAGCGGCCCCATCAGCCGGGCGAGGCGGGCCTGGATCAGGGCGATGCGCCGGGTGCCGGCCACCAGCAGGGGCAGCAGCTGGAAGCTGTCGACGGAGACCTCGACCCGGGGTTCGATGCCGAGCATGCCGAGTTGGCGCACGGCGGGCGCGTCGTAGGTGCGCTGGTAGGTGACCCACGGCAGCCGGGCGAGGTCGTGGCGGGTGAGCCGGTCGTCGACGCTCGGGTGGTCGTCGGCGACGAGGAAGATCCAGCGGTCCTCGTAGAGGTCGGTGGCGGGGAAGTCGCTGATGACGCCGTGCGGCATCAGCAGGCCGTCGGTCGTGCTCAGCAGCGTGTCCGTGGCGTCCACCACCGTGGGCGGGGTCTGCGCGAAGCGCAGCCGGATGCCGGGTGCCTCCTCGTGCACGACACGGGCGAGTTCGGTACCGAAGACGGCGACGGCGTAGTCGGACGCCACGAGTTCGAACTCGCGGCTCTCCTTGGCGGGGTCGAAGTCGGCCTGGCTGGCGAAGAGGCGTTCCAGCACGTCGTACGCGTTGGCGGTGCGGTCCAGGAGGACCTGGCCGAGGGCGGTGAGCTCGTAGTGGCCGCCGACACGGGCGAGCAGGTCGTCGTCGAAGTGCCGGCGCAGCCTGGCCAGGGCGGCGCTCGTCGCGGGCTGGCTGAGGCCGATGCGCTGCCCGGCACGGGTGACGTTGCGTTCCTCCAGCAGGGCGCGCAGGGCGACGACGAGATTGAGGTCCAGGCTACTCAGTTGCACGGCTCTTCCCTTGGCTGAACGACGCCGACCAGGTGGAATTCAGGCCATGGATGGCAGTCATCCACAGAATCTATTTCCCTGATCGGCGGTGGGGGGTCCAGATTAGTGCCACCGCAATCAGGAGGACATGTACGTGAAACCCGCACCCGCGTCCGCGCCGTTCACCGGCCCCTTCGCCCTCGGCACGCTGTCGGCCCAGGACGGGCCGGCCTTCCCCGCCCTCGTCACCGCCGACGCCCAGGTGCTCGATCTGCGCGTCGCCTTCGACGACGAGCGGCTGACCACCCGGACACTGCTGGAGAGCTGGGAGACGGCACTGCCGCGGCTGCGGGCGCTGGCCGACGGCACCGGTCGGGCCCGTGAGCCGCTCGCGGAGTTCCGGGTGCACGCGCCGGTCGAGCCGCGCCAGGTGTTCCAGTCCGGCGCGAACTACCGGCAGCACGTGATCGACCTGCACGTCGCGCACCGCGCCCCGGGTGACGACCGGCCCGAGGCGGAGCGGCGCGCGGAGGCGGCGGAGATCATGGACCGGCGGGCGGCGGAGGACCTGCCGTACGTGTTCATCGGCCTGCCGAGCGCGATCACCGGCCCGTACGACGACGTCGTGCTCCCCGCCTGGGCCGAGAAGCCCGACTGGGAGCTGGAGTTGGCGGCGGTGATCGGCCGGCCCGCCCACCGGGTCTCCGTCGAGGAGGCGCTGGACCACGTCGCCGGGTACACGATCGCCAACGACCTGACCGACCGCGCCACCGTCTTCCGCCGGGACATGCCGCAGATCGGCACCGACTGGCTGCGCAGCAAGAACGCGCCCGGTTTCACTCCGCTCGGCCCGTGGATCGTGCCCGCCGAGTCGATCGCGGACCCGGACGACCTGCTGCTGACGCTGAAGCTGAACGGCGAGACGATGCAGGACGAGTCCACCAAGGACATGATCTTCGACGTGGCGCGCATGGTGTCCTACGCCTCGCAGACGGCCCGTCTCCTGCCCGGCGACCTGGTGCTGACCGGCAGCCCGGCCGGCAACGGCATGCACTGGGGCAGGCTGCTGCGCGACGGCGACGTCATGGACGCCTCCATCACCGGTCTCGGCGCCCAGCGCACCCGCTGCGTCGCACAGGAGGCACCGTGACCCCGGACCGCACCGACCCCGAGGGCGCGATAGCGAAGGCCGCGCAGGCGTACTCCAACTGGGGCCGCTGGGGCGAGGACGACGTCCTCGGCACCCTCAACTTCCTCGACGAGGCGAAGCGCCGGGAGGGTGCCGCCCTGGTCCGGAAGGGTGCGAGCTTCTCCCTCTCCCAGCGCTTCGACATCAACGGCCCGCAGAAGGGCTGGCGGCGGCGCACCAACCCGGTGCACACGATGCTCGACACCGGCACCGACGCGGCCCTCGGCAACCAGGGGCTGCCGCACGGCATCGGCGGCGCCGACGACGTGATCGCGATGCCGTTGCAGTGCTCCACCCAGTGGGACGGGCTCGGCCACATCTTCGACCACGGCAAGGCGTGGAACGGTCGCCCGGCGGAGAAGGTCGTCACCTCCGACGGCGACCTGGTCACCGGCATCGAGCACATGGCCCCGCACGTCGCCGGACGCGGAGTGCTCCTGGACGTCGGACGGGTGATCGGCGAGGACGGTGAGCTGCCGGACGGGTTCGCGATCACCGAGGAGCACCTGACCGCGACCGCCGAGGCCCACGGTGTGAGCGTCGGGCGCGGCGACATCGTCGTGGTGCGCACCGGGCAGCTCGCCCGGGTCCGCCGCGACGGGTGGGGCGAGTACGCGGGCGGCCCCGCGCCCGGACTGTCGTTCACCGCGGCCGGCTGGCTGCACGGCACCGAGATCGCCGCGATCGCCACCGACACCTGGGGCTTCGAGGTCCGCCCGAACGAGTTCGCGCACGCCTTCCAGCCGCTGCACCAGGTCGCCATCCCGCACCTCGGCCTGCTGATCGGCGAGATGTGGGACCCGGACGCGCTCGCCGAGGACTGCGCGGCCGACGGCGAGTACGCCTTCTGGCTCACCGCCGCTCCTCTGCCCATCACCGGCGCGGTCGGCTCGCCCGTCAACCCGGTCGCCGTCAAGTAACCAGCGGAACAAGGGAGTTCCCCATGAGCAACGCCCGTACGGTCCTGGTGATCGGCGGAGGTGCGGCCGGCAACGCCGTGACGGTCCTGCTGCGCCGTGCCGGTCTCACCGTGGACCTGGTCGAGGCCAAGGACGACTGGAACGCCACCGCCGGCTCCGGCATCACCCTCCAGGGCAACGCCCTGCGCGTGCTGCGCGAACTCGGCGTGTGGGAGCGGGTGCAGGCGTCCGGTTTCGGCTTCGGCTCGGTCGGCATCACCGCCCCCGACGGCACCGTCCTGCACGTGCAGGACGACCTGCGCACCGGCGGCGACGACCTGCCCGCCACCGTCGGCATGCAGCGCCCGCGGCTCCAGCGGATCCTCATCGAGGCGGTGCGCGCCAGTGGCGCGTCGGTCCGCCTGGGCACCACCGCCGAGATCCTCGGCCAGGACCCCGACGGTGTCCGCGTCCGGCTCTCCGACGGCTCCGAGCACCGCTACGACCTGGTGGTCGCCGCCGACGGCCTCGGCTCCACGACCCGCGCCGCGATCGGCATCACGGCGAGACCCGAGCCGACCGGCATGGCCATCTGGCGCGTCGCCGCCCCCCGCCCGGCCGGTGTGACCCGCACCGACCTCGCCTACGGCGGCCCGGCCTACATCGCCGGGTACTGCCCCACCAGCGAGAACACCTTGTACGCGTACGTCGTCGAGGCCAACCGCGACCGCGCCTCCATACCGCCCGAGTCCTACGCCGACGAGATGCGCCGGCCGGCCTCCGCGTACGGCGGCCACTGGCCGGAGATCACCGAGCACATCACCGACCCGGCGAAGGTCAACTACACCTGGTTCGACCGGATGCTCGTCGAGGGCTCCTGGCACCGCGGCCGGGTCGTCCTCGTGGGCGACGCCGCCCACTGCTGCCCGCCCACCCTCGCCCAGGGCGCCGCCCTGTCCCTGGAGGACGCCTGGGTGCTGGCCCAGATGCTCACCGGGAACGACGCCTGGGACGACGCGCTGTTCCAGGCGTACTACGAGCGGCGCGTCGCCCGTGTCCGGCCGGTCGTCGAGGCGTCGGTGCAGATCGGGCGGTGGCAGCTCGACGGGGTCCGGGACGCCGACGTGCCCGGCCTGATGGCCGGCACCATGGCGATGCTCAGGGAGCTGCCGTGAACCGGCCCACCATCGACGTGCACGCACACGTCCTGCTCCCCGAGGTCGAGTCACTCGTGGCCGGCCTGCCCGGCCACGCCGAGGCCAGGGAGCTGGACGCCCGGCGCAACGGGCCCGCCGCACTCGCCGTCAGCGGCCCCATGGTCCGCGAGCGCATCCCGCGGCTGACCGATGTCGCCGTGCGCCTGGCCGCGATGGACGCGCAGGGCGTGGACGTTCAGCTGGTCAGCCCCTCCCCGTCGCACTACCACTACTGGGCCGACGAGGAGAGTGCCGAGAAGCTGTGCCGGCTCGCGGGTGAGGCCACGGCGGCGCACTGTGCGAAGGCGTCCGACCGGCTGCGCGGGCTCGGTCTCGTACCGCTCCAGCACCCTCACCTCATGGTGCGCGCCCTGGACCACGCCCTGGAACAGGGCCTGGCCGGGGTGGAGATCTCCAGCCACGCGCCCGGGCGGGAACTCTCCGACCCGGCCTACGAGCCCTTCTGGACCCGGGCCGAGGAGACCGGCGCGATCCTTTTCCTGCACCCCTTCGGGTGCACGCTGGACGAGCGCCTGGACCAGTGGTACCTGTCCAACACCGTCGGCCAGCCCACCGAGAACGCCGTCGCCCTCTCGCACCTCATCTTCTCCGGCGTACTCGACCGCCACCCCGGCCTGAAGCTGATCGCCGCGCACGGCGGCGGCTACCTGCCCACCCACATCGGCCGCTCCGACCACGCCTGGTCGGCCCGCTCCGACGCGGGCGCCGGCTGCGCGCACCCGCCCAGCAGCTACCTCAAGCGGCTGTACTTCGACTCCCTCGTCCACGACCCGCACGTCCTGCGGGAACTGGTCCGCGTCGCCGGCGCCGACCGGGTGCTGCTCGGCTCCGACTTCCCCTTCGACATGGGGACCGGGGACCCGGTCGGCGCCCTGCGCGCCGCACGCCTGTCCGAGGCCGACACCGCCGCCGTACGCGGTGCGAACGCCGCCGCCCTGCTCGACCTCACCCTCGTCTGAGGAGGAACCCATGAGCGCACGCCTGCTCACCCACCTGCGTCACGTCGACCTCGCCGTTCCCGACTACGACAAGCAGCTCGACTTCTACGCCGGCGTCTGGGGCCTGACCCAGGTCGCCGAGGACTCCCGCATCTCCTTCCTCGCCGCCGAGGGCTCCCCGGAGCAGTACGTCGTGCGGCTGCGCAAGGCGGACGAGAAGCGCCTCGACCTCGTCTCCTACGGCGCCGCCTCCGCCGCCGACGTCGACACCCTCGCCGAGCGACTGCTCGCGGGCGGCGTCCAGCTGGTCTCCCGGCCGGGGAAGGTGGACACGCCCGGCGGCGGCTACGGCTTCCGGTTCTTCGACGTCGACGGGCGCACCATCGAGGTCTCCGCCGACGTCGAGGTGCGCCGGCACCGCCGGATCGAGGAGAAGGAGTCCATCCCGGTCAAGCTCTCCCACGTCGTCCTCAACTCCCCCGACCTGAACCGCACCCGCGAGTGGTACGAGCGCCACCTCGGCTTCGCCCTCTCCGACACGCTCAGCTCGCCCCACATGGGCGAGGTCATGCACTTCATGCGGATCAGCAACCAGCACCACTCGATGGCCATCGCGCAGGGCCCGCACACCGCCCTGCACCACGTCTCCTTCGAGATGCGCGGCATCGACGAGTACATGCGCGGCTCGGGCCGGGTCATCCGCGCGGGCTTCAAGAAAATCTGGGGTCCCGGCCGGCACATGGCCGGGGACAACACCTTCACCTACTTCCTCGATCCGCACGGCAACACCGTCGAATACACCACCGAGCTGGAGTGCCTGGACGAGGACACCTGGCACCCGCACGTCTACGACTTCTCCCAGCCCGAGGTCACCGACCAGTGGGGCACCGCCAACCCCATGAACGAACTGGTCGCCAGGGAGTCCTTCAACGACCCCGACCGAGGCGTCTTCATCGCCCCGCCGGTCTGAGCCGGCTCCTCCTCCCCGGGGACGCGACCGTGCTGTTCACGCCCTGACGCACACCGTCGCGTCCCCGGCCCCGGCCTGCTCTCCTTCGCGGTAGCCGCGGGCGCGGCTCTCCATGCCGTCGCATGCGCGAGGCGCACACCGACGCCACCGCCCGCGCGGCCGGCTGTCGCGGCCGTATCACCGTGGGCCACGGCCTCACGCGCGTCCCGCTCGACCGACCGACCCTCCCACTGGAGCCCCACCATGCGTTTCGCCGCCTACGAGCACCGTCACCGCCACCGGGTGGCCGTCGTGGAGGACGACGGCACCCTGTACCCGCTGCCGGGCGTCTCCGCCCTGTCCGCCCTGCTGACGGAGACCGACGGCCTGCCCGGGCTGCTCGCCGCCGGCCGGCAGGCGCTGGATGTTCCGCCCGGTCCGCATGTCTCCGAGGTACGGCTGCTCCCCCCGCTCCAGCCCACGTCCGTACGGGACTTCGTCACCTTCGAGGAGCACGTCGAAGGCGTACGCCGCTCCGTCGACGGCGTCGCCGGCGTCCCCGAACAGTGGTACGCGGCGCCGACCTTCTACTTCACCAACCCGCACGCGGTCTACGGCGACCAGGACGACATCCCGATGCCGCCCGGTTCGGCCGTTCTGGACTTCGAACTGGAGGTGGGCGCGGTGATCGGGCGGGAGGGCCGGGACCTCACGCCCGAGCGGGCCCGCGACCACATCGTCGGCTACACCGTGTTCAACGACTGGTCGGCGCGCGACTTGCAGGGCGCCGAGATGAAGGTCGGTCTCGGCCCGTGCAAGGGCAAGGACACCGCCACCACCCTCGGACCGTACCTCGTCACCGCCGACGAGCTGGAGCCGTACCGGGACACCGACGGGTTCCTGCGCCTGGCCCTGACCGCCGAGGTCAACGGCGAGAGGGTCGGCGAGGACCTGCTGTCCAACATGAGCTGGACCTTCGAGGAGATGACCGCCTACGCCTCCCGCGGCACCCGTGTCGTCGCCGGCGACGTCCTCGGCTCCGGCACCTGCGGCAACGGCGGCTGCCTCGCCGAACTGTGGGGCCTGCGCGGCGAGCGGAACCCGCCACCGCTCAAGCCCGGCGACACCGTCGCCCTCACCGCCGAGGGCATCGGCACGCTGACGAACACCGTCGTCCCCGGCGCCGAGCCCGTACCGCTCCCGGCCGGCCGGCGGCGCGACCGGGAGCGGCCGTGAACGGCCCGCGAGACCCGCACCCCAAGAGGCTGCTCGGCAAGGTCGTCATCGTGACCGGCGCCGCCCGGGGCCAGGGCGCCGCCGAGGCCGAGTCCCTCACCCGCGAGGGCGCCCGGGTCGTCGCCACCGACGTCGAACCCGCGGCAGGCCTCCGCCGCCTCGACGTCACTCGTGGAGACGGCCCCGGGCGTCACCGCCGAGGACATCACCGCGCGCACCGGCGCTCCGCTGCGCCTGGACGGCCTCACGACCGCCCGCTGGTCGCGAGGCGCACCGGCTCCTCGGGAGCCGGGTGCGCGTGCGTGATGCGACGGCTGCCTGCCCGGCGGGAACCGGGACGGCCGTCACTTCACTTCTGCTTGACCGGCGGACACGTGCCGGTGTCCTCGCCGATGGAGTTGATCTCGGCGTTGGAGCGCGAGTCACCCGCGTAGTCGAGCTGGTCCGTGCACTTCGCACCGGGCCCCTTCGGCGTACCCGACACCCCCTCGGACTTCTGGACCGGCGGACACGTGCCCGTGTCCTCACCGACGGAGTTGATCTCGGCGTTGGAGCGCGGATCGCCCGCGTAGTCGAGCTGGTCCGTGCACTTCGTAGCGGAATCGGCGGGCGCGTCGGACGACGTGCCCGCCGCGGTGTCGGACTGCGGGGTGCTCGCGACCGCCGATGAACTGCCGGCGGAGGAGCCGGCGTTGTCGGCGCTGCCGTTGCCGCATGCCGTCAGTGCCAGGCCGAGGGCCACCGCGGTCATGGTCAGTACCGAGATCTTCCGAGTGCGCATGCTGTGTCTCATTCCTCTGTGTGAGGCTGTCGCTCCGGACGGAGCGGGCGGGCGGTGGAGAGCTGGGCGACCGTTCGCCCGCGTGGCTTTCTGCCCTCTGAGACAGTCGGTGCGGTTGCCCCGTTGGGTCTTGACCGCGCTCGGGACACGTTCATGACATGACGGTGGCCGCGTCGTGAAGTCCGCGTCGGCGTGTCGCCCGGCCGCACGTCCTCGGCCCGCGCGGCGCTGTGCCCTCACCCCTGCCGCCGCACGGCGCCGCTGCCCCGACCGGGAGCCCTTCGCCCGGCAGGCGCCGCCCAAACGGTGCGCGCGCATCCCCCTTCGCAGGCGCCCTACGCGTCAGACAGGCGGCTCGGGCTGCCCGGCGAAGCGGGCAAGCGCCTCCGCGGCGCCGCGTGGCAGGCCGGCGACCGCCGTGTCCGGCAGTGCCGTGACGGCGGTCCGCAGCCGTGCGCCGGGCTCCGGCAGCAGGGCCCAGGCGGAGGCGGGGGCATCGACGGTGGCGAGCAGCAGGTCGCCCGCGTAGAAGTAGGCGTCGAGCAGCGGCTCCTCGATCAGCAGGCGCACGGCGAGCGGAAGGACGTGGGGCAGTGCCACCTGCTGCGAAACGAGGATGCGCAGATCCGCGGGACTCAGTTCGCCCAGAGCCACCCGCCGCAGCTCATGCACGGTGCGCACCAAGCGGGTCGCGTCAGCGGCGGGAGGCGTCCAGCGGGGCGGGTCCAGCTCGTCGAGCGTGCGGTCGAGGTGCAGCAGGTGGTCCATGGGCTTCATTCTGACCGGACCGCTGGGCCGGAGTCCGCCGCCGGAGTCCGTCTGCCGCTGCCACCACCACTGCCCGGCGACCGACTGGGCCGGGCCGCTGGACCGGCTGCTTCCCGACGGCAGCCGTGAAGGACTGACGCGCGATGCCACGGACGGGCGGGCGCCCCTGACCCGGCACACGAGCGGGCTCGTGCGGGCGGTGTGGAGCGGATGTCGGTCGGCGAGTCTCCGCTCACCGGCTGTTTCGCGCTGTCCACACCGTGCCGCGGGCCTCGTACTCGAGCATCTCCTCCAGACCGACCGCGGCGTCCGCGCCGAGTTCCCGGCGCACCAGCCACAGGGCGAGGTCCAGCCCGGAGGTCACCCCGCCGGCGGTGACCAGGTCGCCGTCGTCGACCACGCGGGCGTTCTTCAGCACGCCGCCCTGCCGCTCCAGGTCGGCCCGCGCCCGGTGGTGGGTGGTGCAGGGGCGCCCCGTGGTCAGCCCGGCGGCGGAGAGCAGCATGACGCCCGTGCACAGCGCGCTGACGGTCAGGTCCGGGCGGGCCGCGGCGGCCAGGGCCCGCGGCAGGGAGCCCCGCCGGATCTCCGCCCATACTCCGGGGTCCTCGCGGCGCGCGTACCCGCCGCCGGGGACGACGAGGAGGTCGGCGTCCTCGGGCGCCCACCCGTGGTCGACGCGCAGCCTGGTGCCGTAGGCGGCCTTGACGGTACGAGGACCGTCGAGCGTGACGTAGCGGACCCGCACCTCCCGGTCGGCGAAGTAGCCGGAGGCGGCGAACACCTCGTACGGGGCGGTGAAGTCGAGTTCCTCCACACCGTCGAACATGACGACGTGTACGCGCAAGGGACGGTCGCGCCGGGGAGCCGCGGCGGCCGCGGCGTCGGCCCGGGTGGCGGTGCCGGCGGTCAGCGTCGCGGCGCCGAGCGCGGTGGTGGCGTGCAGGAGGGTACGGCGGTTCATCTCGGTCGGTACTCCATTTCTCGGTCGGTCATGGGGAGAGGAGGGGCTCGTCCGCCAGGTACGGGGGTGCCGGGTCGTACTGGAGGGCGCGGCGCACGGCGCGGGCGTGTTCGCGCCCGTGCAGCCGGCCGACGAGCCACAGGGCGCTGTCGATGCCGGCGGACACGCCCTGGCTGGTGAGCAGGTTGCCGTCGACCACGTAGCGGGCGTCCCGTACGACGGTGACGTCGCCGCGTCCTTCGAGTGCCTCCTCGTACTGCCAGTGGGTGGCGACCCGGCGGGCCCGGGCCGGGCCCGCGGCGTGCAGCAGGAAGGCCCCGGTGCAGACGCCGACCACCCAGGCGGCGCGCGCGGCGGTGTCGGTGAGCCAGCCGGTGACCCGCTCGTTGTACGGCTCCACCTCCCGGGCGCCGTAACCGCCCGGTACGAGGACGACGTCCAGCGGCGGGTGGTCGCCGAGTGTGTGATCCGGCAGTACCCGCATGCCCTGGGAGCACCGGACGGGCGCGGATCGCTCGGCGACCAGCACGACGTCGTCCGTGCCGTCCCGCAGGCCGGAGGAGGTGGTGAACACCTCCCACGGGCCGGCGAAGTCGAGTTCCTGCGCGGTGTCGAACAGCAGGATTCCGTACGTGGTCATGCTCAGTTGCCCCAGCGCGCGGCGTCGGCCATGGTCTCCATCCGGGTCCGGTGCGGTGGCACGGACCGCTCCCGCAGCAGTTCGGACGCGATGGAGAAGAGCGGGGCCTTCTCCGGGCGGCGCTGTGCCTGGGCGACGATCTCGTCGGTGAGGGTGGTGGCCATGGACAGCCGCGGATAGGCGGCGTGGATCGCGGCCCCGGTCGCGTCGTCGACGCAGTCCGCGTCCCAGCCGAAGTCCATGCCGGTCCCCTGGTGCACCAGGGCGCACAGGATGCCGCGGCGCTCGGCGATGCCCGGCGTCGTGTGCAGGGCGATGGCCTCCCAGACGGCGTCGACGTCGGCGGTGGGCAGGCCCTGCCCGGTGAGGAACTCCGCGGCCGTGTCGGCGCCGTCCACCTCGAACCGCTGGCGGCGGTCGCCGGCCCGCGTCAGGCCGATGTCGTGCAGGACGCAGGCCAGGAACAGCAGTTCCGGATCGTAGTCGTGCCCCGCCTCCGCGCCCTGGTGGTCGGCGCGGAGGCGGGCGAACAGGGCGCTGCGGACGCTGTGGTTGGCGGTCGCGGTGGACTCCGTCTCGCGCACCAGGGCCAGCGCGCGGCGGGTGACGGGAGTGTCCGGGAGCGGCGGGACGCCGGTGATCATCTCGTCGTTCATGGAATCGATGATGGGCCGCGCCAACTGGTCGCGACAGTGGCAGACTTGCCCTCATGCGAGAGGAAACTGCCACCTCCTGCGCACCGCACCGCGTGGCGGTGCTGGCCATGGACGGCGTACTCCCCCTCGACCTGGGCATCCCGGCCCAGGTCTTCATCGCCGTGCCCGGTGATCCCTACGAACTGACCCTGTGCGGACGGAAACCGGGATCGGTCCCGACCGCCGCGGGGTTCGCCGTGACGGTGACGGCCGGGCTGGAGGCGGTGGGCGAGGCGGACACCGTGGTGGTCCCGGGGTACGAACCGCACCTGCGAAGGCTCCCGGCGGACGTGCTCGCCGCACTGACCGGCGCCCACGCCCGGGGCCGACGGCTGGTGTCCATCTGCACCGGGGCGTTCGCGCTGGCCGCGGCCGGCATCCTGGACGGCCGGGAAGCCACCACCCACTGGAAGCACGCCGACGAACTGGCCGCGCGGTACCCGAGGGTGTCGGTGGACCCGCGCGTGCTCTACGTGGACGAGGGACAGGTGCTGACCTCGGCGGGCGTCGCCGCCGGCATCGACCTGTGCCTGCACCTGGTGCGACGCGACCTCGGCGCGCGGACGGCGAACCAGGTGGCGCGCTCCCTGGTCTCCGCTCCCCACCGCGACGGCGGGCAGGCGCAGTACATCAAGCGGCCGCTGGCCCCCGACACGTGCGGCGTCACCCTCGCGCCCACCCGCGCATGGGCCCTGACCCGCCTGCACGAACCGCTGACGGTCCCGCTGCTCGCCGCACACGCCCACATGGCGCCGCGGACCTTCGCCCGGCGGTTCGTCACCGAGACCGGCACGACACCCCTGCGGTGGCTGCTCACCGCCCGGCTCGACCGCGCCCGGGAACTGCTGGAGAGCACCGGACTCGCGGTGGACCACATCGCCGACCGTTGCGGTCTGGGCAGCCCCTCCAACCTCCGACTGCACTTCCGCCGCACCCTCGGGACGACACCCACCGCGTACCGCGCGGCGTTCGCCCCCACGACGCAGCCGGACTCCGCCCAGACCCGCACCCCGACGACCACCGGTCCACCGGCGACTGCCGCCGCCCCCGCCGGCTCCCCCGGCTCCCCCGGCTCCCCCGGCTCCTCGCAGAACGCGGGAGGATGAAGGTCCGGCAGATGTCTCTTGCTCCGGTGACAAAGCTGGGATCATTGTCGTCTGCAGGGACATTGCACAGCCAGTCAGGTACGGGGGATGCGTCGATGACCGAGGTGCGCGTACGGGTGGAGGACGCCGCGGGCGCCGCTGCGCTGAGAGGCTGGCTGCGGCGGGATCCCGGGGTGTCGGGGACGGGCGTCCGGGTCGGAACGGGCAGCGACGACAAGGGGACGGCGCGGACGAACCCGGATGCGGGTGCGGGTGCCATGGGCACCCTGGAATCGGTCACCGCGGTGGTGGACAGCGCCTCGGGTCTGCTCGCCCTGCTGGTCGCGGTGGGGGCATGGCGTTTCCCCCGGGGAACCCGACCGCCGGTCGTACGGGTCACCGAGAACGACGGCACGGTGCTGGAAGGCACCGCCGAGGACGTGCTCGCGGTTCTCCAGGAGCGGCGCGCGCAGCGGGAACAGGAACCCGAGCCTGAGCTGGACCCGGGGCAGGAGCGGGGACCGGGGCAGGGCACGGTATGAACGTGCGGCTCTCCGACCGCGGCGCGTCGCGGGCGGTGCTCATCGGTGTCCACGACTACGCCGCGGACGGCGGGCTCAGCCAGTTGCCCTCCGTCGAACGGAACGTCGCGGCCCTGCAGGCGACGCTGTGCGACGAGACGGTGTGGGGTCTGGCCGCGTCGGACTGCCGGGTGCTCGGCCCCGGGTCCGGCCCGGAAACCGTCATGCGGGCCATCGACGCGGCGGTGCGGGAGGCCACCGACACCCTCCTGGTCTACTACGCGGGACACGGACTGCTGCATCCCGACCGCCCCACCGAACTGCACCTCGCCCTGCGTGACTCGAACGAGCACCAGATGTGGCGGTCCCTGCCGTACGCGCACATCCGCGACGAGGTCCGGGCGGCGCACCGGCAGAGGCGTCTGAAGTGCGCCGTCATCCTCGACTGCTGCTTCAGCGGAGCCGCCGTCGAGGGTGGCATGAGCCATCCCGAGGCGCTGCTCAACAAGGTCGCCGACATCGACGGCGTGTGCGTGCTCACCTCCAGCGCCGCCACCGAACTCGCCTGGTCGCCGCCGGGCGAGACCCTGTCCGCCTTCACCGGCACCCTGCTCGACCTGGTGCGCACGGGTGTGCCCGGCGCCGGACCCGTGCTCGACTTCGGCACCCTGCACGCCGGACTGCGGCGGAGGCTGAGCACCCGTGAACGTCCTCAGCACCCCCAGCTCGGCGCCCACAACTCGGGCGAGCGCATCGCCGTCTTCCGCAATCCGGCGTACGTGGTACGGGAACCGGCCGACGACGTTCCCGGGCGCGGAGTACCGTCCGCCCACGACCGGCTGATCGGCCGGGAACGCGAGCTGCGGGAGCTGGCGGAGGAGGCCGCCCGGGGCCCTGGCGTGCTGCTCGTCCACGGGCCGCCCGGCGTGGGCAAGAGGGCACTGGCCGCGGAGCTGCAACGGCACCTCGTGCACCGCACCCCGGGGTTTCCACCCGTCGGATTCCCGGTCGTACGGTTCACCGAGCCGGTGGCTGCCGACTGGCTGCCCGACGCCGCCGACGTCCGGCCCGACGCACTCGTCCTGATGACCAGTCACTCGTCGCTCACCGGCGTCCCCCTCCCCGTCCGCCGCTACCGGCTCGGGCCGCTCACCGTCGAGCACGCCGTGGAACTGATGCGGTACCTGAGCGGACTCACCGGCCACGAGCGCGAACTCTCGGAGATCGCCGGGATGCTGAGCTGTCTCCCGTTCGCCCTGCGTCCCGTCGCCGCCCGCCTGCGCCGCACTCCGCCGGACCTGTTGCTCGAGGCCATGCGGGAGTCGGACCACCCGCTCCAGCACCTGCGCTCCGACGACCACCGCGTGCGCGCCGCGTTCACGCTGGCGTACGAGACGCTCAGCGAGCCGCAGCGGCGGGTACTGCGCGAGTGCGCGGGCCACCCCGGGCCGGACTTCGACCGCCACTCGGCCGCGGCGCTGAGCCGGATGTCCTCCGGGATCTGCGGTCTGATGCTGGAGGAACTCGTGGACGCCGGTCTCCTCCAGCGAACGGACGGCCGCTACGCGTTCCACGACCTCTATCGCGCCTACTGCCGCACGAAGCCCGGTGCGGAGCCGCTGCAGCGCACCTGGCTCTACCGGCACCTGCGGGAGCGTCTGTGGAACGCCCGGCGGGACGGCCCCGGCGACATCGGCAAGCGGTGGCGGGCCGGCGCGCTGCCCGAGCTGAAGGCGGCGGCGCTCAGCGCGCGGAACGAGGGCTGGGCCCTCGCGGCGGAACTGACCTGCGCGGTGGCCGACGCGCTGCGTGAGGAGGGCCGGTTCGAGGAGGCGCGGGAGCAGGCGGACGCCGCCCACCAGTACGCGGCCCTGAGACGGGACGGCATGGGCATGGCTCGGGCGCGGGGCTGCCTGGCCCAGCTGGGCGAAGCGGACCGCACCGGACGCCCGCGGCCGCCGGAAGGGGGGCCGGCAGCCGCGGTGCGGGAGAAGCTGGCAACGGAACTCCACGAACGGGCCCGGGACGTGCGGACGTCGTCGGGCGGCCTGGGACACCGGGGCCGACTGCTCATGACGCTCGCCGACCGGGCGCTGGCGGCCCGGCTGGTCGAGGACGCGCTGACCTTCCAGGACGAAGCCGCAACCTGTCTCGAGGAGGCCGGTGACCCGCTGCTCGCCGACTGCCTGGTGGGCGAGGCCGCCCTGCGTCTGTACACGGGAGACCTGCCACGCGCGGCCGAGCTGGCCGCGAAGGCCGCCGGACTGCTGGAGGGCCAGGCCGACAGGGAAAGTGCCGCACACGCGCACATGACCGCGGCCGAGGCCCTGCGGAAGTCCGGCGACCTGCCGGAGGCGGACCGGCATGCCCACGAAGCACTCGAACACCTCTCGGAGACGGAAGATCCGGCCACCCTCAGCTACGCCCACCGCCTGGCGGCCAAGATCGCCTTCGCCCGGGGGCACAGGGACACGGCCGCGCACCTGCTGAAGGACGCGCACCGGCTCCGCCTGGACTCGCGCGCCGAGGACGGGCCGTCCACCAGGGCCATCGCCCACCCGTCCCGGGCCCCCCGGGCACGGCTCGGGGATGCTCCCTCCCCGCTCCCGGGACATCCCTGACGTGCCCTCCGCATCGACGTCACCGGTGAACCGGCCGGGCGGGTCCCTCGGCCGGGTGCCGGGTGGGGAGGCGCTGGTCAGGGCTTGAGGAGGGTCTTGACGGCGCGGCGTTCGTCCATGGTGTCGCCGGCCGCGGGCCGCGGCCGCGCGAGCGGGCCACGCACGGTCCGGAGAAAAAAGTTCGGCGGAAGGTGAATCCTTTCCGGGCCTTGTCGTCTCTTGTCTGTGTACCGGCCGAACGGGCCGACAGAACCAGGAGGAAAACCAATGATGGTCACTGGCCTCGTAGTGGTCGGAGCCCTGCTCGTGGGCGCCTGCAGCTGGCACCTGATGCGGCGCTACAAGAGCCGCGGCTGACCAGCGCCCTGCGCGCGGGGCGCCACACGGGTATGAGTAGCACATGAACCAACGCTTCTCCTGGCCGGACGAGCGGCTGATCAAGGCCGCTCAGGACGGCGACGTCACTTCGCTCACCACCGTCGTCATGGAATCGCAGCCTCATGTGCGCAAGTTCGCCATCTCGCTGTGCGCCTCGCCGCAGGACGCGGAGGACGCCGCGCAGGAGGCGCTGATCATCCTGTACCGGAAGATCGGCACCCTGCGGGCCACCGGCGCGCTCGCTTCATGGATGTTCCGGATCGTGCGGAACGAATGCCTCCGGCAGGTACGACTCCTCGTCTCGTGGAACAACGAGGCGTCGGCCGAACCGGAACCGTCCGCCGAGGACGCGGTGCTGCACAGTCTGGAGGTGGAGCGGATCGCGGCCGCGGTCAGCGCCCTTCCCCGTGACCAGCGGCAGGTCCTGATCATGCGTGACGTACAGGGCCTGCCCGGCAAGACCGTTGCCCGTTCGCTCGGTCTGAGCACCGCCGCGATGAAGTCCCGGCTGCACAGAGCGCGCGCGGCACTGCGTCACTCACTCGCGGTGACCGACCAGGCACCCGATCAAGCCATCGACCGACCAGCCGGAGGAGACCCACGACCGTGAACACCATGAAGCCCGCACAGGACACGAAGGGCCGGGCCGCCACGCAGACCGCGGCGTCCGGGCCGGACTTCTCCAGCAAGTCCGTCCCGCGCCATCTGGCGCGCGGCGTCATCGGATTCGGGGTGATCGTCGGCTCGATCGCCCTGGTGCCCGTCGTCGGCCCGGCCGCCCTGCTGGCGGCGCCGCTGGCCCTGGTCGCCTTCCGCGGCTGCCCCACCTGCTGGATGGTCGGTCTGATGCAGACCATTTCCCGCGGCCGGCTGGAGCGTGAGTGCGTGGACGGCGTCTGCACCCTGACCAAGGCGCACCCGGCCGACAAGGCCGCCGAGGAACCGACACCGCGTCAGGCCCCGGCCGTCTTCCGGTGATCGGGCCACGGCCCGCGAGCGCCCGCCCGTCGGTGCCTCCGTGGCCGCGGCCCCGGATCTCCGGCCTCCCGGCCCGGCTCGGCCTCCGCCCTCCTGTTCGACCGACCTCGTGGGCTGGTGTCACCGGGCGGGGAGGCGTCGGCCGACCCCGCCGACATGGGCACGAGTGCCGAGGACGGTGGGCACGCCTCGGCAGCGACCCCGTGGAAACACGTTCCGCGGCGCGAAGGCGCAGACCACGCGGTCGTGATCAACAGCCCACCGCAAGTACACGCTCTTTCCGCGTTATTAACGAGACGCTTACAAGGGATGCCGGCACCCCCGATTATCCGCCATATTGATTTCGCATACCAACTCCATGCCTTGGTCATTGGTTTACGGAGCGCCAGCTCGATGCTAGGCTCCAAATCGAATCAGACTGGGCCGCCGAGTCGGCAGCGCCGTTGATTGTGCTTCACGGGGGGAGTAAGAGAACCATGATCCGCCATGCCCGGATTCAGGTGGCGGCACCGCCATCGGACAGTGCGGCAGGAAGCCCGTCAGGCGGTGCACCGGAAAACCTGGAACAGTCGCTCCTGGACGGGCAGTCGCAGCAGACGCCCGATCAGGTCGACGACCGGACGGTTGCCGTCGTCGGGCTTTCCTGCCGCTTTCCCGGTGGAGCAAGCCCCACCGAATTCTGGGACCTCCTCAGGAACGGCCGCGACGCGATAGCGGAGCCACCCGCGGACCGCGCACACCTTGCCTCTTCAGGCGATGGATCGCCGCGCCCCGGCGGTTTCCTGCCCCGTGTCGACACCTTCGATGCCGAGTTCTTCGGCATATCCCCGCGCGAAGCCGCCGCGACGGACCCGCAGCAGCGGCTCGCGCTCGAACTCGCCTGGGAGGCGCTGGAGGACGCCGGCATCGTCCCGGCCACGCTCGCCGACACCGCCACCGGCGTCTTCGTCGGCGCGATCGCCGACGACTACGCGGCCCTCACCCACGCGGCCGGTCCCGGCGCCACCTCCGCGCACACGGTGACCGGATTGCACCGCGGCATCATCGCCAACCGGGTCTCCTACGTCCTCGGCCTGCGGGGTCCGAGCATGGTGGTCGACACCGCACAGTCCTCGTCGCTGGTAGCGGTGCAACTGGCCTGCGAGAGCCTGCGCCGCGGCGAGTCCGTCGTGGCGCTGGCCGGCGGCGTCAACCTCAACCTCGCACCGGAGAGCACCCAGGCCCTGGCAGCCTTCGGCAGCCTCTCTCCCGACCACCGGTGCTTCGCACTCGACGCCCGGGCGAACGGCTACGTCCGGGGCGAGGGCGGAGGTGTGGTGGCGCTCAAACTCCTCAGCCGTGCCCTGGCCGACGGGGACCGCGTCCACTGCCTGCTGAACGGGGGCGCCATCGGCAGCGACGGCGCGAGCGACACCCTTCCCACTCCCCGCGGAAGTGCTCAGGAACGCGTCATACGCGACGCCTGGGAAAACGCGCGTATACCGCTGGAACAAGCCCAGTACGTCGAAATCCACGGATCGGGCACCCGGGTCGGCGACCCCATAGAAGCCGCGGCCCTGGGCGCTGTTTTCGCCTCGTCCCGCACTCCGGGAAACCCGCTCAGGGTCGGCTCCGTCAAGACGAACATCGGCCACCTCGAGGGGGCCGCCGGCATAGCCGGACTCATCAAGACCATTCTCTGCCTCAAAGCGCGGGAACTCGTCCCGACCTTGAACTACCGCACCCCGAATCCTCGGATACCATTCGACGAGCTGCAGCTCGCCGCCGTCACCGAAACCGGGCCGTGGCGGAATCCCGACGGTCCGCTCGTCGCGGGTGTGACCTCGGTCGGCATGGGGGGCACCAACTGTCATCTGGTGCTCAGCGAGTGGCAGGGCGACACCGCCACGGCCGCCGGAAACAAGCCAGAGCGGCCGAAGGAATCGGTCGCATACGATTCCCTCGCCTGGGTGCTTTCCGGACGCGGTGACAAGGCGCTGCGCGCCCAGGCGGCCCGGCTGCGGGCGCACCTCGCCGCGCACCAGGATTCCGGTGCCGCCGAGATCGCCCGGGCCCTCGCTCACGACCGCACCGCCTTCTCCCACCGGGCCGTTCTGGTCGGCACCGACCGCGACGCCCTGCTGACCGCCCTCGACGCGGTCGCCGAGGCCCGGGTCACCCAGGCCGCGGTCGAGGGCAGCACCCACCGGACCGGCCGGAAGGCCGTGTTCGTCTTCCCCGGCCAGGGTTCCCAGTGGGCCGGCATGGCAACGGAACTCCTCGACAACGTTCCCGCCTTCGCCCAGGTCATCGAGGACTGCGAGCGCGCGCTGCGCCCGTATCGCGACTGGTCGCTGACCGATGTGCTGCGCGAACGCCCCGGCGCGCCCGCCCTCGACCGCGACGACGTCGTGCAACCCGCCCTGTGGGCCGTGATGGTCGGGCTGGCCGCCCTGTGGCGGGCGGCAGGTGTCGAACCGGCCGCGGTCGTCGGCCACTCCCAGGGCGAGATCGCCGCCGCCACCGTCAGCGGCGCCCTCACCCTGGACGACGCGGCCCTGCTGATCGCCGTACGGAGCACCGCCCTCGGCGCGCTGGCCGAGCGCGGTGGCGGCATGCTCACCGTGTCGCTGCCCGCCGACCGGGTACGCGACGACCTCGCCGCGTACCCGCGGTTGAGCGTGGCCGCCGTCAACTCGCCCGGCATGACCGTGGTGGCCGGTGACGGGGCCGACCTGGACGCACTGGCCGCCCACTACGGCGAGGACGTCCGTACCCGGCGCGTCCCGGTCGCCTACGCCTCGCACAGCTCGCACGTCGACGCCGTGCACGACACGCTGCTGTCCGGGATCGCCGGCATCGCACCGCGTACTGGGAACGTGCCGCTGCACTCCACCGTGACCGCCGAGGCGCTGGACGGCTCCGAGCTGGACGCCGGCTACTGGTACCGCAACCTGCGGGAACCCGTGCGGTTCGCGCCCGCCGTGCGGACACTGCTCGACGCGGGGCACGAGCTGTTCATCGAGATGAGCCCGCACCCCGTGTTGTCGCTCGCCGTCCAGCAGACCGCCGAGGCCGCGGACCTGCCGGTCGCCGCGCTGGGCACACTGCGCCGCGGGGAGGGCGGTACGCAGCGCCTGCTGCTCGCGTTCGGCGAGGCGTTCTGCCAGGGCGCGGACGTGGACTGGTCCGCCGTGCTGCCCGCCGGCACCGCCCGCGCCGAGTTGCCGACGTACGCCTTCCAGCGGCGCCGCCACTGGATCTCCGGACAGCCCGGCGGCGCCCGGGCCCTGCCGTCGGCGGGCACCGCGCCGGCGCCGCAGGCTGCGCCGCTCCCGGAGGACGCCGCGGACGGACACCGGACCGAGCCGAGCCGCTCGCTGACCGGCCCGGCCGCCCTGGAACTGGTCCGGGCGCACACCGCCGCCGTGCTCGGCCACGACTCCGCCGCCGAGGTCGCACCGCGGCGGACGTTCAAGGAGCTGGGCATCGACTCGGCGATGGTCGTCGAGCTGCGTGACCGGCTCGTCACCGCCACCGGGCGCAAGCTCCCCACCACGGTGGTGTACGACCACCCCAGCCCGACCGAGCTGGCCGCGCTGCTCGCCGACGCGCAGCATGAGGCGGCGGCCCCCGAGGCCCGTTCGGAACAGGACGACCCCATCGTGATCGTCGGTATGGGGTGCCGTTTCCCGGGCGGTGTGGACTCGCCGGAGGCGCTGTGGCAGGTCGTCGCCCAGCAGCGCGACGTGATCTCGGACTTCCCGTCCGACCGCGGCTGGGACCTCGACGGCCTCTACCACCCCGACCCGGACCACGTGGGCACCACCTACGTACGCAACGGCGGCTTCCTCGAAGGCGCCGCGGACTTCGACGCCGAGCTGTTCGGGATCTCGCCGCGCGAGGCGCTGGCGATGGACCCGCAGCAGCGCGCCTTCCTCGAAGTGTGCTGGGAGGCCCTGGAACGGGCCGCGATCGCACCGGGCTCCCTGCGCGGCACCCAGACAGGGGTGTTCGCCGGGGTCATGGCCCAGGAGTACGGTCCGCGGCTGGGTGAGGCGGGTGCCGGGGCCGCCGGGTTCGGACTCACGGGTACGACGTCGAGTGTCGCGTCGGGCCGGGTGGCCTACACACTCGGGTTACAGGGCCCGGCACTGACCGTGGACACGGCATGCTCCTCGTCGCTGGTCGCCCTGCACCTGGCGATACGCGCCCTGCGCTCGGGCGAATGCTCACTCGCCCTCGCCGGCGGCGTCACCGTGATGTCCACACCCGGCATCTACGTCGAATTCTCCCGCCAGCGAGGACTCGCCCCCGACGGCCGCTGCAAATCCTTCTCCGCCGACGCGGACGGCACCGCCTGGGCCGAAGGCGTCGGCGT
>NZ_JBNGGE010000018.1:0-140252 GCF_049975785.1 Streptomyces sp. WG7 | reverse complement strand
GGTCGACTGGGCGGAGTTGTTCGCCGGGACCGGTGCCCGCCACACCGAACTGCCCACCTACGCCTTCCAACGCCGACACTACTGGCTGCAACCCGCCGCCCTCCCGGACACCGACCTCGCCGCCGTGGGCCTGGAGCCGGTCGACCACCCCTTCCTGCGCGCCGAGATGCCGCTGGGCGATGAGGGTGCGCTCGTACTGACCGGCCGGCTGTCCCTGCAGCAGCAACCGTGGTTGGCCGACCACGTGGTGCTTGGCACCCCGATCCTTCCCGGAACCGCGTTTCTGGCCCTGGCCCTGCACGCCGCGCAGCGAACCGGCGCCGGCCCGGTGGAAGAGCTCGTCGTGCGCTCCCCCCTGGTCGTGCCGGAACACGGCGACACCCGACTCCAGGTGGTGATCGACGCCCCGGACGGCACCGGTCGCCGTGCGCTGCGCGTGCTGTCCCGAGCCGGAGGCACGGCCGGGAACGGCACCTGGACCCGGCACGCCGAAGGCACCGTCGCCCCACCCGCCGGGACCTCGCCCGCCGGTCCCTTGCCCGTCGGATCGGCGTCCGGAACCGGCTGGAACGGCGAGGCCGGTCCCGACGCACAGCCGATCCCCGTCGCCACCGCATACGCGGAACTCACCCGCCGGGGGTACGCCTACGGGCCGGCGTTCCGAGGACTGCGAACCGTCCGACGCGGCGACGGCGTGGTCTTCGCCGACATCGCCCCGGGCGAGTCGGCGGACCACGGCGGTCCGGTGTTCGACCTGCATCCCGCCCTCCTGGACGCCGCCGTCCAGGCCGCGCTGGTAGGCCTGTTCGAGACCGCGGCCAAGACACTGGTGCCGTTCGCGTGGAGTGGCGTCACCGTGCACACCGCGGCCCCGCCGGCCTTGCGGGCCCGCATCACGAAGACCGGCGCCGACTCGGTGGCCGTCAGGCTCACCGACCCCGACGGCAACCCGGTCGCGTCGGTCGACTCGCTGGTGCTGCGGCCCGCGCCCGACGCTCCACGCACTCCGTCCACGGAACGGAACGACGCGGCGCTGTTCCGGTTGTCGTGGCTGCCCAAGGAGGTCGGCGCCCACCCCGGCACCGGTCGCTGGGCGATGGTGGGGGAGGACCCGCACGACCTCGGTGCCGAGCTGGCCGGCGACGGCTCACCGCTCGACCGGTACGCGGATCTCCCCGCGCTGCGGGCCGCGACGGCGGCGGGGGCCCCGGCGCCGTCCACGGTGGTCACCGTGGTTCCCCCGACCGATGTCACGGACGTCGGCGGCGCGCACCGCATCCTGCGACTGGTACAGGACTGGCTGGCCGACGAGACGATGGCCGACGCGCCACTGGTCGTCGTCACCACCGGTGCCGTCGACACGGGGGGCAACGGACGCCTTGATCTCGGCAACGCGCCGGTCTGGGGCCTGCTGCGTGCCGCGCAGTCCGAGCACCCCGGCCGCGTGGTGCTCGTCGACGTGGCACCGGGCAGCGAGGGCGCCCGACGGCTCGCCGCCGCGACAGCCACGGGGGAACCGCAGCTGGCTCTGTCCGCCGAAGGCGTCAGTGTCCCGCGCCTCACGCGCCTGCCCGCGGCTCCCGGCCCGCACCCCGCCGCCGAGAAGCCGATGCCCGAGCGCGGAACCGTGCTGCTGACCGGCGCGTTCGGCCGGCTCGGCCGGCTGCTCGCGCGGCACCTGGCCACCGAGCACGGAGTGACGAGCATGCTGCTGGTCAGCCGGAGCGGCCCCGTCACGCCCGAGGCGCGCGCCCTGGTGGCCGGGCTGACCGAGCTCGGTGTGGACGTGCGAGCCGAAGCCTGCGACGTCGCCGACCGCGCCGAGCTCGCCGCGGTGCTGCGCGGGCTGCCTGCCGATCGGCCCCTCACCGCCGTGGTCCACACGGCCGGCGTGCTCGACGACGGCGTGTTCACCGACCTGAGTCCGCAGCGCCTCGACGCGGTCATGGGTGCGAAGGCGGTGGCCGCGAAGAACCTGCACGAGCTCACCGCGGACATGCCGCTGTCGGCGTTCGTGCTCTACTCCTCCGTCTCGGGCCTGATCGGCGCAGCGGGTCAGGCCAACTACGCCGCCGCCAACACCTACCTCGACGCGCTCGCCCACCATCGCGCCCGGCTCGGACTCCCGGCGACGTCGCTGGCGTGGGGACTGTGGGACCAGCGGGGCGGCATGGCGGCGGGACTCGGCGTCGGCGACCTCAATCGGATGGCACGCTCTGGAGTGGCGACGCTCTCCGAAACCGAGGGGCTGGCACTCTTCGACGCCGCTCTTCGGCGGAGCGACCCGCTGCTCGTGCCGCTGCGGCTGGACACCGTCTCCGCCACGGACGGCGCGGACGTGCATCCGCTGCTCCGCGAACTGATCACGAGCGCGCCGCGCCCGGCTCGCCCGGCGGCCGTACCGGGACGTCCGGACGGACCGCGCCCCGGCGGCGAGGACGTGACGTCCCAGCCCGGGCGACTGCTGGAGCTGGTGCGCGCGGAGGCGGGGCGAGTACTCGGTTACGACGGCCGGGACCCGATCGGTTCCGACCGCTCCTTCAAGGAGTTCGGACTCGACTCGCTCACCGCCGTCGAACTGCGCAACCGGCTCAACGCGGTCACGGGATCGCGCTTGGGGACCACGGCCGTGTTCGACTACCCGACCCCCCGGGCCCTTGCCGACCACCTGTCCGGCGAGCTCACCCCGAGCGGTGAGACAGCGGGTACGACCGGTTCGCCGGTGAACGACGCCGATGATCCTGTGGTGATTGTCGGGATGGCGTGCCGTTATCCGGGTGGGGTGGGTTCTCCGGAGGATCTGTGGTCGCTGGTGGTGGAGGGCCGGGAGGGGATCACTGGTTTTCCGGAGTCGCGTGGCTGGGACGTGGAGGGGTTGTATCACGCGGATCCGGATCATCCGGGGACGACGTATGCGCGTGGTGGCGGGTTTCTGCACGATGCGGGTGAGTTCGATGCGGGGTTCTTCGGGATCTCGCCCCGCGAGGCGACGGCGATGGATCCGCAGCAGCGGTTGTTGCTGGAGGTCGCCTGGGAGGCATTCGAGCGCGCGGGCATCGACGCGGACTCCCTGCGCGGCAGCCGGACCGGCGTGTTCTCCGGTGTCATGTACCACGACTACGCGCCGGCCGTGGACCTGGTTCCGGACCAGCTCAGCGGAGCGGTCCTGACCGGCAGCGCGGGCAGCGTGCTCTCGGGGCGGGTGGCGTACCAGTTCGGCCTGGAGGGGCCCGCCGTCTCGGTCGACACCGCGTGCTCGTCGTCACTGGTGACGCTCCACCTGGCCGCCCAGGCACTGCGGGCGGGCGAGTGCTCGCTCGCGCTGGCCGGCGGGGTCACGGTGATGTCCACCCCGATGACGTTCGTCGACCTGGGTCACCAGCGAGCCCTGTCCCCGGACGGGCGGTGCCGCGCGTTCGGCGCGGGCGCGGACGGCACCGGCTGGGCCGAAGGCGTCGGCCTCGTGGTGCTCGAGCGGTTGTCGGACGCACGCCGGCAGGGTCACCAGGTACTCGCGGTGCTCAAGGGCTCCTCGGTGAACTCCGACGGCGCGTCGAACGGCCTGACCGCCCCGAACGGTCCCTCGCAGCAGCGGGTGATCCGCCAAGCGCTGGCCTCGGCCGGCCTGTCCACGTCGGACGTCGACGTGGTCGAAGGACACGGCACCGGCACGAAGCTCGGCGACCCGATCGAGGCCCAGGCGCTGCTGGCCACCTACGGCCAGGACCGCGAAGCCCCGCTGTGGCTGGGATCGCTGAAGTCGAACATCGGGCACACCCAGGCAGCCGCCGGGGTCGGCGGCGTCATCAAGATGGTCATGGCGATGCGTCACGGCATCCTGCCGCAGACGTTGCACGCCGAGGAGCCCTCGCCGTTCATCGACTGGTCCCAAGGATCCGTCGCTCTGCTCGACCGGAACCGCGACTGGCCCAGGACCGGCCGTCCCCGCCGCGCCGGCGTCTCCTCCTTCGGCATCAGTGGCACGAACGCGCACGTCGTCCTCGAGCAGGCGCCGGAGCAGCCGGCGGCCGGGCAGGCGGACGCCGTGACGCGGCTCGGAGTCTCCGCCTTCCCGGTGTCGGGCCGCGGACCGGCGGCGTTGGCCGGCCAGGCGACCCGGCTGCGGGCCGCGCTGGCAGACTCACCGGACACCGGCGTGGCCGATTTCGGCGCGGCACTGACCAACGGCGGGGCCACGCACTCCCACCGAGCCGTGGTGATCGCGGAGAACCGGCAGGAACTCCTGGCCGGCCTGGACGCGATCGCGGCGGGCCAGTCGGAGAACTCGGCCCTGGTGGTGGCGGGATCCGGTGACGCCGACCACGACGGCCCGGTCTTCGTGTTCCCCGGGCAGGGGGGCCAGTGGCTCGGGATGGGCATCGAGCTGTGCGAGAGCAGTCCGACGTTCGCGGAGCTGATGCGGACCTGCGACGAGGCGTTGGCACCGTGGGTCGACTGGGACGGGTACTCGCTGCGGGACGTGCTCGCCGGGGTGCCGGGTGCGCCGAGCCTCGACCGGGACGACGTCGTCCAGCCGGCACTGTTCGCGGTCGGGGTCTCGTTGTCCCGGCTGTGGGCATCACTCGGCGTCCGCCCCTCGGCTGTCGTCGGGCACTCCCAGGGCGAGTTCGCCGCCGCCGTGGCGGCGGAGGCGTTGTCGCTGACCGAAGGCGCGCGCGTCGTGGCCCTGCGCTCCCGGGTGCTCCGGCGTCTGGCGACGCGAGGTGGCATGGGCTGGGTGAACCGATCGGCGGACGAGGTGCGCGAACGCCTGGCCGGTTGTCCCGCGCTCGGCGTCGCCGCGGTGAACGGTCCGATGTCCACGGTCGTCTCCGGGGCCACCGCCGAACTCGACCGACTGCTGTCGGTCTGGGAGTCGGAGGGAGCGCGGGTCCGGCGCGTCCCGATCAACTACGGGTCGCACTCGGCGGAGGTGGAGGTCGTCCGGGCCGAGCTGGCCGACACGCTGGGCGCGGTCGAGTGCTCGCCCGGCACGGTGCCGTTCTACTCGACGGTGACCGGCTCGGTGCTCGACGGCCGGAAGCTCGATGCCGACTACTGGTACCGGAACCTGCGCGAGACGGTGCGTTTCGCGGAGGTGGTCGACCAGCTGCTCGGCGACGGGCATCGATCGTTCCACGAAGTGGGCGCGCACCCGGTACTCGTCAATTCGGTACAGGAGCTCGCCGAGGCCAGGGGGACGTCGGTCACGACGGTCGGAACGCTCCGCCGCGGCCACGGCGGCGCACGGGAATTCCTGCGCAACGCCGCCGAGGCGTTCGTCGGCGGAGTCGACGTGCGGTGGTCCGACCTGTTCCCGTCGGGCAGGCGGCCGGGGCAACTGCCCACGTACGCCTTCCAGCACACCCATTACTGGATCGAGACGCCGCCCAGCCGACCGTCCCGCGGCGGTGAAGTCGACACCCGGTTCTGGAACATGGTCGACCAGGGTGACCTCGACGGACTGACCACGGCGCTCGCCCTCTCCGACGACGCCGGCCGGTCCTCGCTGGGCACCGTGCTCCCGGCCCTGTCGTCGTGGCGTGAGCGCAGCCGGCAGCAGGCGACGCTGGCCGGCTGGCAGTACCGCGTCACCTGGCGCCCCACCGAAGCACCGGACCGGCCGCTCACCGGCCGCTGGCTGATCGTGGTGCCGGCGGACGTCGCCGAGCCGGTGTGGCTCGCGCAGGCCGTCGCGGCGCTGAGCGCCCGAGGGGCTCGGGTCAGCCGGGTCGACGTCCCCCGGTCCGCGGATCCCGAGGCGCTCCGCCACGAGCTCGTCACGGCGCTGCGCGGCGAACCGGCCGGGGGCATCCTGTCGCTGCTGGCGTTGGACACGGCGGAGGACACCGACGCCGTATCCGTGCCGGCCGGCCTGAGCGGCACGCTCGCGTTGGTGCGGACGGTGAGTGAGCTCGGCCTGTCGGCCCCGATCTGGTGCGTGACCCAGGACGCGGTCGCCGTCCGGCCGGGAGACGCCGTCACCCAGGCACGGCAGGCCGCGCTGTGGGGCTTCGCCAGGCATGCGGGGCTGGAGCAACCCCTGTCGTGGGGCGGCGTCCTCGATCTGCCGCGCGAGGTCGGCCAAGCGGACCTGGCGGCGCTGGCCGGCGCGCTCGGAGACGGCGAGAGTGAGCTGGCGCTGCGAGGCGGCGCGGTGTTCTGCCGCCGGCTGACCCGGGTCACCGCACCCGCGCTCCCGACGAAGCAGCCGCTCGAACGCAGCGCTCTGGTCACCGGCGGCACCGGCGCACTCGGAGCGGAGGCGGCGCGTTGGCTCGTCCGGCGCGGCGCGCGACACCTGGTCCTTGCCGGCCGTCGCGGCCCGGCCGCCCCCGGCGCCGCCGAGCTGGCCGCCGAGCTGACCGAACAGGGTGCCTCGGTGTCGGTGGTCGCCTGCGACGTGGGCGATCGGGCGCAGCTCGCCGACCTGCTGGCCAACTGGCCGGCCGAACATCCGCTGACCACCGTCGTGCACACCGCGGGCGTGCTCGACGACGGCGTCATCGACCGGCTCACCCCGGAACGCTTCGAGCGGGTGTTCCGCCCGAAGGTGGCCGCCGCATGGCACTTGCACGAGCTGACGCAGGACCGCGACCTCGTCGACTTCATCCTGTTCTCGTCGTTCGTCGGCACGGTCGGTCCGGCAGGCCAGGCCAACTACGCCGCCGCGAACAGCTCGTTGGACGCACTGGCCGCGCACCGCAGGGCTCTCGGCCTGACCGGGACCTCCATCGCCTGGGGACTGTGGCAGGGCCCGGGGATCGCCGACTACGACGGAGTGGAGGACCGGCTGGCGGCCCGCGGCCTGCGCGCGATGGACCCCCGCGACGCCGTCCGGGCCATGGACCAGGTGGTCGACCGCGACGAGACGGCCGTGGTCGTGGTGGACGTCGAGTGGTCCTCGTTCGCCACCGAACTCGTCGGCACCCGATCGATGCCGCTCCTCACCGAGCTGACCGGGGCGAGGGGGGACGACCCCGACGGGCCGGCGGACGGAGCGGCCGACACCGGTGTGCGCGAGCGGCTCGCCGGCCTGCCCGCCACCGAGCGGACGTATGCGATCACCGACCTCGTCCGGGCCACGGTGGCGGCCGTGCTCGGGCATGCCGACGGCAGCTCGGTCGAGTCGGGGCGCAGTTTCCAGGAGGCCGGTTTCGACTCGCTCACCGCGTTGCGTTTGCGGAACCGCCTCGGCGTAGCGACCGGCTTGCAACTGCCCGCCACGCTGATCTTCGACTACCCGACCCCCGCCTCGGTCGCGGAGCTGGTGTACGCCGAGCTGTTCGGCGAGGACACCGGGCCCCCCGGGAACGAGGCCGGTGAGGGCGTCGACGACGCAGGGCTGAAGAAGATCATCGACCGTATTCCGATCGCCTCGCTGAGGCAGGCCGGGCTGGTGGACGCCTTGCTCCGGCTGGCCGACACCGCTTCCCGGGGCGAGCCGACGACCGACAGCACCGGGTCCACGAGCGCGATCGACTCGATGGACATGGCTGATCTCATACGCGCCGCATACGGCCAAGCCGACGCGAGCGACCGAGCGGAGGGGCCGACCTCATGACCACCCCGTCCACCAACGAGCTCGTTGACGCGCTGCGCAACGCACTGAAGGAGAACGAGCGCATCCGGCAACGGCTCGGCGACGTCGAGGCGCAGAGCCGGGAGCCGATCGCCATCGTCGGCATGGCCTGCCGCTACCCCGGCGACGCCGACAGCCCCGAAGCCCTGTGGCAGCTGGTGGCCGACGGCACCGACGCGGTGTCCGGCTACCCGACGGACCGCGGCTGGAACCTGGGCGAACTGTACGACCCCGATCCCCAGAAGGTGGGCAGGACGTACTCCCGGGGCGGCGGCTTCCTGCGCTCGCCGGACCAGTTCGACCACGAGTTCTTCGCCATCCCCCCTCGGGAGGCAACCGTGATGGACCCGCATCAACGGCTGCTCCTGGAAACCTCGTGGGAGGCCTTCGAACGCGCCGGCATCAGCGCCGACGCGCTACGGGGAAGCCAGACCGGCGTGTACGTCGGCGTCAGCTACCAGGACAACATCTCGCTGCGCACCGTGCCGCCGGCGTACGAGGGCTACGTACTGACCGGCAACATCGCCAGCGTCGTCTCCGGACGGCTGTCCTACGCGTTCGGTCTGCAGGGGCCCGCGGTCACCGTGGACACGGCGTGCTCCTCCTCGCTCGTCGCGCTGCACCTGGCCGCCCAGGCGCTGCGCTCCCAGGAGTGCTCGCTCGCCCTGGTCGGCGGGGCGACGATCATGTCGGGCCCGGCTTCGCTGATCGAGTTCGCGCGGCAGCGCGGAATCGCCCCGGACGGCCGGTGCAAGGCCTTCGGCGACGAGGCCGACGGCATGGGCTGGGCGGAAGGCGTCGGCGTGCTCGTGGTCGAGCGGCTGTCCGACGCCCGGCGCAACGGTCACCAGGTGCTGGCCCTGGTGACCGGCTCCGCCCTCAACCAGGACGGCGCCTCCAACGGCCTCACCGCGCCGAACGGCGCGGCCCAGCGGCAGGTGATCCGGGCCGCGCTGGCCAACGCCGGTGTGGCCTCGACCGACATCGACGCCGTCGAGGCGCACGGCACCGGCACCAGGCTCGGCGACCCGATCGAGGCCCGCGCCCTGCTGGACACCTACGGCCGGGAGCGAACGGCGGACACGCCGTTGTGGATCGGATCGCTGAAGTCGAACATCGGACACTCGCAGGCGGCGGCCGGCGTCGGCGGCGTGATCAAGATGGTCATGGCCATGCGCCACGGGGAGCTGCCCAGGACGCTGCACGCCCAGCGGCCGACCTCACACGTGGACTGGTCGGCGGGGACGGTCCGGCTGCTCACCGACCAGCGGCAGTGGCCCGACCGGGGCCGCCCCCGGCGTGTCGCGGTGTCGTCGTTCGGAATCAGCGGGACCAACGCGCACGTCGTCCTGGAGCAGGCTCCCGACGCCCCGGCCGAGGCCCCGCCCGAGCAGACGGGACGGGCCCGAACCGGTCCATGGCCGTTCGTGGTGACTGCCCGGGGCGCCGCCGCGCTGCGCGGCCAGGCCGAGGAGCTGCGCTCCTTCGTCGAACGCCACCCCGAGCTGGAGCCGTCCGACGTCGGACGAAGCCTCGTCACCACCCGCGCCGCGCTGGCCGACCGTGCCGTGGTGGTCGCCGAGGACCGGGCGGCACTGCTGGCCGGCCTGTCCGCGCTGGCCGCCGGTACGGACAGTCCCGCGGTGCACGTCGACCGGGCGAGGGAAGGCCGACTGGCGATGGTCTTCACCGGCCAGGGGGCCCAGCGCGCCGGAATGGGACGAGAACTGTCGGCGCGGTACCCGGTGTTCGACGCGGCCCTTGACGAGGTCTGCGCAGTGGTCGACGAACTGCTGGGCCGATCGCTGCGCGAGCTGATGCGGGAGGACGGTCCGCTGCTGGACCGCACCGAATTCGCCCAGCCGGCGCTGTTCGCCTTCGAGGTCGCGCTGTTCCGTCTCGTCCAATCCTGGGGCATCCGCCCCGACTTCGTGGCCGGTCACTCGATCGGCGAGATAAGCGCCGCCCACGTGGCCGGCGTGCTGTCCCTCGCCGACGCCGGTCGCATGGTCGTGGCGCGCGGCCGCTTGATGCAGGCGCTGCCCGACGGCGGTGCCATGGTCGCGGTGAACGCCGCCCCGGATGTGGTGGCCCCGCTGGTCGCCGCCGCCGACGGGGTGTCCGTGGCCGCGGTGAACAGCCCCGACTCGGTCGTGCTGTCCGGAGCGCGGGAACCGGTGGCGGAGGTCGTGGCCCAGTTGGCCGCGGACGGGTACCGGACCCGCCGGCTGACGACCAGCCACGCGTTCCACTCGCCGCTGATGGACCCGGTGCTCGACGACTTCCGGGCCGTAGTCGCCGGACTCGCCTTCGGCGCGCCCGACATCCCGGTGGTGTCCACCCTCACCGGTGCCCCCGCCGACGCGGCCACGCTCGGCGAGCCGGAGTACTGGGTCCGTCAGGCACGCGAGCAGGTGCGGTTCGCCGACGCCGTGGCCACCCTGCACGAGCGTGGCGTCACCCGCTTCCTGGAGCTGGGACCGGACGCGATGCTCTCGGCCATGGTCCGGGAATGCCTGCCCGCCGGCCGGCGGGTGACGGCGGTGGCCGCCTCCCGCCGTGATCGGCCCGAGGCCGTCGCCCTGCTGGACGCGGCCGGCCGCCTCTTCACCGGCGGCGGCGAGGTCGGCTGGGCGGCGCTGTTCCCCGGCCATGGCCGGCGGGTCGACCTGCCGACCTACGCCTTCCGGCGGCACCGGCACTGGCTGCCGCGCGACGGCTCCGCAGCCCCGGCCCCCTCGGGCCCGCCGTCGGCCGCCACGCCTGAACCGGGCACCGACGCCCGGGTCACGGACGTGCTGGCCGTCGTGGACCAGCGGCGCGTCGTGAACGATCTGCTGCGGACCTCGGTCGCCGTTGTACTGGGCCTCGACTCGCCGGCCGACGTCGACCTCGAAAGCACCTTCCAGGACCTGGGCTTCAGCTCGCTCGCGGCGGTGGAACTGCGGGACCGGCTGAACGCGGCGCTCGATCTCGAACTGGCCGGCACCGTCGCCTTCGACTACCCCACCCCCGCGGCCCTCGCCTCGTATCTGCTCCGGCTGGTGACCGACGCGGCCGACGAGGAATCCGGCACGGCCGTCCCTCGCGCAGCGCTCGCCGACGACCCGATCGTCGTGGTGGGCATGGCCTGCCGCTACCCGGGTGGGGTCGGCTCGCCGGAGCAGCTGTGGGAGCTGGTGGACGGCGGGCGCGACGCGGTCTCGGGACTGCCGACCGACCGGGGCTGGGACCTCGACACCCTGTTGCATCCGGATGCGACGCGACAGGGCGCCACCCACGTGCGCGGCGGCGGCTTCCTCGACGACGTGGCGCAGTTCGACGCGCGGTTCTTCGGGATCTCGCCGCGCGAGGCAGCCTCGATGGACCCACAGCAGCGGCTGCTGCTGGAACTGACCTGGGAGGCGCTGGAGCGGGCCGGGATCGACCCGAAGTCGCTGCGGGGCAGCCAGACCGGTGTCTTCGCCGGCACCAGCGACCAGGACTACGCGGACCTGCTCCGCGGCAGCGCCGAGCTGGCCGACGGTTACCTGCTCACCGGCACCTCCGCCGCGGTGCTCGCCGGGCGGCTCTCCTACCAGTTCGGCCTGGAGGGGCCGGCGTTGACGGTCGACACGGCCTGCTCCTCCTCGCTGGTGGCGATGCACCTGGCCGCGCAGGCCCTGCGTTCCGGGGAGTGCGCGCTGGCACTGGCCGGCGGTGCCACCGTCATGGCGACCCCGGTCGACCTGCAGGAGTTCGACAAGCAGGGACTGTCCGCCGACGGCCGCTGCAAGGCGTTCGGCGCGGATGCCGACGGGACGGGTTTCGCCGAGGGCGCCGGCCTGCTGGTGCTGGAGCGGCTCTCCGACGCCCGCCGCAACGGCCACTCCGTACTGGCCGTCCTTCGTGGCTCGGCGATCAACCAGGACGGTGCGTCCAACGGCCTCACCGCGCCCAACGGCCTCGCCCAGCAGCGGGTCGTCCGCCAGGCACTGGCCAACGCCGGCGTGCGCCCCGACGAGGTGGACGCGGTGGACGGGCACGGCACCGGCACGGTGCTCGGCGACCCGATCGAGATCAAGGCTCTGCAGGGCGTGTACGGCCGGCACCGAGGGGAGGGCGAGCCCCTCTGGCTGGGCTCGCTCAAGTCCAACATCGGCCACTCCCAGGCAGCGGCCGGCGTCGGCAGCGTCATCAAGATGATCATGGCGATCCGGCACGGTGTGCTGCCGAAGACCCTGCACGTGGACCGGCCCTCGGAGCACGTCGACTGGGAGAGCGGAACGGTCCGGCTGCTAGGCGACGCCAGGCCGTGGCCGACGACCGGGCGTCCCCGACGGGCAGCGGTGTCGTCGTTCGGGGCGAGCGGGACCAACGCGCACGTCGTCGTGGAGCAGGCTCCGGACCCCGAACCCGAGGCCGGACCGGCGGATCGGCCCCACGCGCCGCAGGTGCTGCCGCTGCTGCTCAGCGGTCGCGGCGAAGCCGCGCTGCGCGATCAGGCGGTGCGGCTGCGCGAGCACCTCCTGGCCTCCGGCGCCACCGGCCCGGCGGAGCTGGCCGACGTGGCGTTCTCCCTGGCCGGCACTCGCTCCTCGCTGGACCACCGGGCCGTCGTGCTCGGCGCCGACCTCGCCGGACTCCTGTCCGGGCTGGACGACCTGGTGGCCGGCACCACCCCGGTCACCGGGCCCGTCGGCTCCGGCGACACCGACCCGGTGTTCGTGTTCCCGGGGCAGGGCGGGCAGTACGCCGGGATGGCCCTGCGGCTTTGGGACACCTCGCCGGTCTTCGCCGCCTCCATGGAGGAGTGCGAGGCGGCGCTCGCGCCGTACGTGGACTGGCACGGCCGCACTCTGCGCGATCTCCTGGCCGGCGCGGACGGCGCGGACGGCGCGGACGGCGCGGACTTCGACCACGCCGAGCAGATCCAGCCGATGCTGTTCGCGGTCATGGTCTCGCTCGCCCGGTTGTGGATCTCCCGGTGCGTGGTGCCCTCCGCGATCATCGCGCACTCCGTGGGAGAGGTCGCGGCCGCGCACATCGCCGGCATCCTCACCCTCGCCGACGCGGCCCGGGTCCTGACCGCGCGGGCGCGCGTGTCCGGCCGGGTGACTGGGTACGCCACGCTCTGGGTCGGGCTGCCGGCCGAGCAGGTGTGCGACCGGGTCGCACAGCTGAACGGCGTACACGTCAGCGCGATCAACGGTCCGCGATCGGTCGTCGTGACCGGCCCGCTCGACCGCATCGCCGCGCTGCGCGCCGAGTACGAGGCCGCCGGTGTCCGCGCGCGCCCCGTCCCGATGGACTACCCGACGCACTCCCCGGACATGGCGGTGGTCGAGGACGAACTCCTCGCGCTCCTGACCGGCATCCGCCCGGCCACCGCCTCGGTGCCGTACTACTCCACGACGTTCGCCCGCCGGGTGCAGGGCGACGAACTCGACGGCCGGTACTGGTTCACCAACCTCGTGCAGCCGGTACGGTTCCACGACACCGCCGCCGTGCTGCTGGCCGACGGGTACCGCGTGCTGCTCGAGGTGGCCCCGCACCCGCTGCTGGGTCCCGCGATCGAGGAGACCGCCGACGAGCGCGGCGTCGGGGCGACCGTGCTGGCGACCCTCCGCCGCGGCGAGAGCGACCCGGACATGTTCCTGCGGTCGATGGCCGCCGCGTGGCGGGCCGGGCTCACCGTGGACTGGTCCGCGACCTTCGCCGGTACCGGGGCGCGGCGGGTCGACCTGCCGACCTACGCCTTCCAGCGGCAGCGCTACTGGCCGACGGCGTCGGCGTCCGCGCCCGGCGACCTGTCAGCCGTCGGCCTCGAACAGGTCGATCACCCGCTGCTCGGGGCGAAGATGACTCTGGCGGGTGACGCAGGCCTGCTGTTCACCAGCCGGCTCTCGCTGCACGCCCACCCGTGGCTCGTCGACCACGCGCTCTTCGGCCGGCCTCTGCTGCCCGGTACGGCGTTCCTCGAGCTGGCGATCCGCGCAGCCGACGAGGCGGGCCTCGGCGGGCTGGAGGAGCTGACCATCGAGGCGCCGCTGATGCTTCCGAGCGGGCACGACGTACTGGTCCAGGTGCTCGTCGGGGCCCCCGACGGTGACGGCTGCCGCACCGTGGAGGTCTTCTCCCAGCCGGCGGAACCCGGCGAGGCCGTGGGCGCCACGTGGACGCGGCACGCGCGGGGCAGCGCGGTGCCCGGCGACCATCCGGAGCCGGCACCGTGGCCGGCCGACGCGACCTGGCCGCCGGCCGGGGCAACCGAACTGGACGTCGCCGGATCGTACGAGCGGCTCGCCGCGCTCGGGTACCACTACGGCTCCGCCTTCACCGGGCTGCGCCGGGCCTGGCGGACGGGTGACCAGGTCTTCGCCGAGGCGGAGCTGCCCGAGGGACTCGCGGCCGACGCGGTGCGTTTCGGCCTGCACCCGGCCCTGATGGACACGGGCCAGCACAGCCTGGCCATCGACCGGCTCGGCTCGCAGGGGGCCGAGCCGGACAACCCCGGCGTGCAGGCGCCGTTCCTGTGGTCCGGGGTGCGACTGCTCGCCTCGGGCGCCTCGGCACTGCGGCTCGTGTTCTCCCCGACGGGGCCTTCCTCGTGGTCGGTGGACGGCTTCGACACCACCGGTCGCCCGGTGTTGAGGATCGACTCGCTGGTCGCCCGGGAGGTTTCCGCCGAGCAGCTGCGCGACGCCGGCACCGCACACGCCGACGCGCTGTTCGAGCTCGGGTGGGTGCCGTGTGGACCGGCCGAGGCCGGTTCGGGGGCGGGCGCCGAAGAGCCGATCGGCTGGGTGGTGCCGTCCGGTCCGACGCGGACCGCGCCGGCGGAGGACGAGCACACGGTCGGTGCGTGGCTCCACCCCGACCTGGCCGCGCTCGGCTCGGCGGTGGACGGTGGCGCGCCGCTGCCCGAGCTGGTGGTGCTGCGCGTCCCCGGCGGCCGGGCACTCGAGTCGACGGTCGACTCGGTGCACACCGCGGTGAACGGCACGTTGCGGGTGCTTCAGGACTGGTTCACCGACAGCCGGTGGGAGCGATCGCGGCTGGTCGTGGTGACCGACGGCGGACTCGTGGGTGCCGCGGTCGGTGGCCTGGTGCGCTCCGCGCAGTCGGAGAACCCGGACCGGATGGTTCTCGTGGAGCAGGCGCTCGCCGGTCCGGAGCCGGCCAGGGCGCGGCCGGTGGAGGCGCTCGCCCGCGCCGCGGTCGCCTCGGGCGAGCCGGAGGTGTCGGTTCGCGACGGACGGCTGTGGTCGCCCCGCCTGAACAGGGTCGCCGCGGAGGCACTCCCGGAGCCCGCCGGGCACGTGCCGGACGAGCCGTCTTCGGTGTGGGGCACGGGGACCGTGCTGCTCACCGGGGCGTCCGGCGTGCTGGCCGGGTTGGTGGCCGAGCATCTCGTGACCGAGTGCGGGGTGCGACGGCTGCTCCTGGTCTCGCGGCGGGGCCCGGCCGCCCCCGGTGCCGACGAGCTGGTCGAGCGGCTGACCGAGGCGGGTGCCTCGGTGCGGATCGTCGCGTGCGACCTCGCCGTCCGCCACGACGTGACGGACCTCGTCGGCTCGGTGCCACCGGAGTTCCCGCTCAGCGCCGTGGTGCACTGCGCGGGTGTGCTCGACGACGCGACCGTGGGTTCACTGACCCCCGACCGGGTCGACGCGGTGCTGCGGCCCAAGGTGGACGGTGCCTGGCACCTGCACGAGGCCACCCAGGACGCCGAGCTGTCGGCCTTCGTGCTGTTCTCCTCGGCCGCGTCGGCGTTCGGCACCGCCGGCCAGGCGAACTACGCGGCGGCCAACGGGTTCTGCGACGAGCTGGCCGAGCACCGCCGGAGGCTCGGCCTGCCGGCGGTGTCCATCGCCTGGGGGTGGTGGGCCGAGGCCAGTGGCATGGGCAGCCACCTCGGAACCCAGGACCGGGCCCGGATGGCCCGCACCGGCATCCGCCCGGTGGACAACGACTTCGGCCTCACCCTCTTCGACGCGGCTTGCCGCCGGCAGGGCCGGGTCATCGCCGCCCCGTTCGACCTCGCCGGCCTGTCCGGCGCGGCCACGGTCCCGGGACTGCTGCGCGGGCTGGTGCGCCGTCCGGCGCGGCGGGTCGCCGAACTCCACCCGGCGGACGGGGCCGGACTCCGCGAGGGCCTGGCGGCGCTGGAACCGGCCGAGCGTGACCAGGCCGTCGCCGAGCTGGTGCGCACCCATGCCGCGGCCGTGCTCGGGCACTCCTCGAGCGCCGCCGTCGACGACCGGCAGCCCTTCACCGCTCTGGGGTTCGACTCACTGACCGCGGTGGAACTGCGCAACCGGCTCAACACGGCCACCGGGCTGCGGTTGCCGGCCACACTGATCTTCGACTACCCCTCCCCGGCCGCCCTGATCGAGTTCGTGCGGGGCGAGATCGGCGGCGAGACGGCCGCCCCGGCCCGGCCGGCCGTCAGCACGGCCGAGGCCGGGTCCGGAGACGACCCGATCGCGATCGTGGGCATGGCCTGCCGCTTCCCAGGCGGGGTCGGTTCGCCCGACGAGCTCTGGGACCTCGTCGCCGAGGGGCGGGACGTCATCGGCGCCTTCCCCACCGACCGGGGCTGGAACCTCGCCGACCTCTACCACCCGGACCCCGACCACCCCGGGACCACCTACACCCGTGAGGGTGGCTTCCTGCACGACGCCGACCAGTTCGACCCCGAGTTCTTCGGCATCTCACCGCGCGAGGCGATCACGATCGACCCGCAGCAGCGGCTGCTGCTCGAAACGGCCTGGGAGTCCCTCGAGAACGCGGGCATCGATCCCACCTCGCTGCGCGGCGGACCGACCGGCGTGTTCGTCGGGCTGATGTACCACGACTACGGCTCGCGGCTGCACACCAAGCCCGAGGAACTCGAGGGCTACCTGGGCAACGGAAGCGCCGGCAGTATCGCGTCGGGCCGGGTCGCCTACGAGTTCGGCTTCGAGGGCCCGGCAGTGACCGTGGACACGGCCTGCTCGTCATCGCTGGTCAGCATGCACCTGGCGGCGCAGACGCTGCGGTCGGGCGAGTGCTCGCTCGCGCTGGCCGGCGGCGTGACGGTGATGGCGACGCCCGACTTGTTCGTGGAGTACAGCCGGCTGCGCGCGAACGCCGCGGACGGCCGGTGCCGGGCGTACGGCGCGGACGCGGACGGCACCGGCTGGTCCGAAGGCGCGGGCCTGGTGGTGCTGGAGCGGCTGTCCGACGCGCGGCGCAACGGACACCAGGTGCTGGCACTGCTGGCCGGCTCGGCGCTGAACCAGGACGGCGCGTCGAACGGGCTGACCGCCCCCAACGGTCCCTCCCAGCAACGGGTGATCCGCCAGGCCCTGGCCGGCGCCGGGTTGTCCGCCTCCGACGTGGACGTCGTCGAGGGACACGGCACGGGGACCCGGCTGGGCGATCCGATCGAGGCCCAGGCGTTGCTGGCCACCTACGGCCGCGAGCACGCCGAGGACGCGCCGCTCTGGCTGGGGTCGATCAAGTCGAACATCGGCCACACGCAGGCGGCGGCGGGTATCGCCGGCACGATCAAGATGATCATGGCGATGCGGCACGGGATCATGCCCAAGACCCTTTTCGCGGACACCCCGTCGCCGCAGGTCGACTGGTCGTCGGGCGCGATCGCCCTGCTCGAAAGGGCACGGGAGTGGCCGGACCGTGGCCGCCCCCGCCGGGCGGGAGTGTCCTCCTTCGGCGTCAGCGGGACCAACGCACACATCATCCTGGAAGAGCCTCCGGCCGAGTTCACCGCCCCGGCCCCGTCTCCCGCGGCCGGCCTGCCGGTGTGGCCGCTCGTGCTGACGGCTCGCGGGCCCGAGGCACTGCGGCACCAGGCGGAGCGACTGGAATCCTCCCTGCGCGACCGGCCCGACGCGGCGTTGGCGGACATCGCCTACTCCCTCGTGGCCGAACGGGCCGGCCACGATCACCGAGCGGTACTGCTCGCCTCCGACCGCGCGCAGGCCCTGGAGCGGCTGGCGGAGTACGCGCACGGGGACGACGGAACCGGAACCGTCGCCGATGTGGCCCGGCGAGGCCCGCTGGCGATGGTGTTCACCGGTCAGGGCGCCCAGCACCCGGGCATGGGTGCCGAACTGCACCGGCAGTTCCCGGTCTTCGCGGCCGCGTTCGACCAGGTGTGCGATCAGCTGGATCCCGCCGTCCGGGAGGCCGTCCTCGGCGACGGGGAGAACCGGCTCGACGCCACGGAGGTCGCCCAGCCGGCGCTCTTCGCCGTCGAGGTCGCGCTGTTCCGGCTCTTCGAGTCCTGGGGTGTCCGGCCGGACTTCCTCACCGGTCATTCGGTGGGCGAGATCGCGGCTGCGCACGTCGCCGGCGTGCTGTCGCTGCCGGACGCGTGCCGGCTGGTGTCGGAGCGGGGCCGGCTGATGGCGCGGCTCGACCCGGGCGGTGTGATGGTCTCGGTGACCGCCGGCGAGCAGGTGGTCGCCCCGCTGGTCGCGCAGTACGCCGAATCGGTGTCGATCGCGGCGGTCAACACCCCCGGTTCGGTGGTGCTCTCGGGGCTCGAGCCGGCCGTCACCGAGATCGTGCGGCGCCTGACCGAGTCCGGACACCGTACGAAACAGCTCGTCGTCAGCCACGCGTTTCATTCGCCGCTCATGGCCCCGATGCTCGACGAGTTCCGCGCCCTGGTCCACGGCCTGGCATTCCAGCCGCCCCGCATCCCGATGGCGGGCGGCGAGGAGGTGACGGACCCGGAGTACTGGGTGCGGCACGTGCGGGACACGGTGCGGTTCGCCGACACGGTGTCCGAATTGCACGGCGCCGGCATCACCCGGTTCCTCGAGATCGGCCCCGACGCGCCGTTGACCGGCGCGATCCGTGAGTGCCTCGTCGAGCCGGACGTCGTCGCGGTCCCCAGCATGCGTCGGCACCGCGACGAAGCCGGCACGGCGCTCACCGCACTCGGCACCCTGTTCGCCGCCGGAGTGGAGGTCGACTGGCCGGCCCTGTTCGACGGCACCGGAGCTCGGCACACCCCGCTTCCGACGTACCCGTTCCAGCACCAGCGGTACTGGCTCGACATCCCCGAACCGGCGGCCGATCTCGCCGCGGTGGGTCTCGACCCGCTCGACCATCCACTGCTGTTGGCCGGCGTGGAGGTCGCCGGCGGCGAGGCCGTGCTGCTGACCGGCCGGCTGGCACCGCGGACCCAGCCATGGCTGGCGGAGCACGTGCTGTTCGAGCAGGCCCTGCTCCCCGGCACCGCCTTCGTGGACGTGGCCCTGCGGGCGGCCGAGCAGGTCGGCTGCACCGTGCTCGACGAGCTGACGATCGAGTCGCCCCTGCTGATCACCGCGGCGGGCTCAATCGCGCTGCAGATCCTGGTGGAAGGCGCCGACGAGGAGGGCCACCGGAAGATCACGATCTCCGCACGCCCCGACGGCGACGCCGACGACACCGCCTGGACACGGCACGCCACCGGAACCGTGTCCGGCACGGGAAGCACGCCGGAACCCGATCCGCTCACCGAATGGCCGCCGCGGGGAGCCGACGTCGTCGACGTCGCCGGCGCGTACGATCTGTTCGCCGAGGCGGGCCACGACTACGGGCCGACGTTCCAGGGGCTGGTGGCCTGCTGGCGGCGCGGTGCGGAGCTCTACGCCGAGGTGGCGCTGCCGCCGGGCGGGGCCGACGCCGAGCGTTACGGCGTGCACCCGGCGCTGCTGGATGCCGGTCTGCACGGCGGCGTGCTCCGGGCCCTCACCTCCGACACCCCCCAGGGTCTGGTGCCGTTCTCCTGGACCGGAGCGCGGCTGTACGCTTCGGGCGCCACCGCGCTGCGCATCCGGGTCCGGCCGGTGTCCACCGACACGGTCGCCCTGGACGCCTTCGACGACGCCGGCGCTCCCGTCTTCAGCGTGGCGGCACTGTCCTCACGCTCGGTCTCCGCCGACCAGCTCCGGGCGGCCGCATCCCGCGACGACTCCCTGTTCGAGATCAGCCGGGTCGAGTGCGGCCGGGTCGACGACATCGCCCCCCGCTCCGAGGTCACCGTGCTCGACGGCCCGCACCAGCTCGCGGAGCTGGTGTCCGGCTGGGAAGAGGCGGCCGAGGTCCCGGCCCTCGTCGCGATGTCGGTACCGGGGGAGGGGCCCGCCGTCACCGCCGGCGTCCACGCGGCGGTGAACAGCGTGCTGCGCTCGGTGCAGACGTGGCTGGCCGGTCCCGCCTGGCAGTCCTCGCGGCTGGTGGTGGTGACGAACGACAGCCTGACCGGCGCGACCGTGCGGGGCCTGCTGCGCTCGGCGCAGTCGGAGAACCCCGATCGCATCGTCCTCGTGGAGGGTGGCGCCGACGCGACCACCGCCGCCGCGCTGCACGCGGCCGTGGAATCGGGTGAGCCGGAGGTGTCGGTGCGCGACGGTGTGCTCCGGGCCCCGCGGCTGGCCCGCGCGGCACCCGCCGACACCGCGCAGGCCACCTCGTGGTCGGCCGGAACCGTACTGATCACCGGTGCCTCGGGAACGCTCGCCGGGCACGTGGCCCGGTACCTCGTCACCGACCACGACGTACGGCATGTGTTGCTGACCTCCCGCCAGGGCGACGACTCTGCCCGGACCGTCCGGCTCGCCGCCGAACTGGCGGAGCTCGGCGCCGCGGTGCGCGTCGTCGCCTGCGACGTCGCCGACGGCGAGCAGATAGCGGCCCTGGTGCGCTCGGTGGAGCCCGAGTTCCCGCTCACCGCGGTGCTGCACTGCGCCGGAGTGCTGGACGACGGCGTGTTCGACTCCCTGACCACCGACCGGGTCGACGCGGTACTGGCCCCCAAGGTCGACGGTGCCTGGAACCTGCACCAACTGACCCGGGAGCTGGACCTCTCCGCGTTCGTGCTGTTCTCCTCCTCCGCCACGGCCTTCGGAGCACCCGGCCAGGCCAACTACGCCGCTGCCAACGCCTTCCTCGACGCGCTGGCCGTCGAGCGACACCGGCAGGGCCTCCCCGCGGTCTCGATCAGCTGGGGCTGGTGGGGCACGGGCAGCGGTATGACCGAGAACCTCAGCGAGACCGACGTGGCGCGCATGGGGCGGGGCGGGATGCTGCCGATGGCGACCGCCCAGGGCCTTGAGTCGCTGGCCACGGCGGTCGATATGGGTCGCCCGAACGTGATGGCCGCCCGCCTCGACCTGTCCGCTGTGCGGTCGGCCGGCACGGTGCCCGCCCTGCTGCGCGGCCTGGTGCGGCGTCCGGCCCGGCGCGCGGCAACAGCGTCGGCGGCGAGGCTGGAGGCGGCGCGACTGGCCGGTTCCCCCGTGGCCGACCAGGTGAAGGCCGTCGGTGAACTGGTGCGCGAGCAGATCGCCGCCGTGCTCGGCCACCCGAGCGGCGCATCGGTCGACATGACCCGCGCCTTCCACGAGGTCGGGTTCGACTCGCTCACCGCGGTCGAACTGCGCAACCGCCTCAACACGGCCACCGGACTGCGCCTGCCGGCGACGCTGGTGTTCGACCACCCCACCCCTGAGGCACTGGCGGCATTCGTCAGGTCCGAGCTGGTGGGTGACGAGGCCGACACCGCCGACGTCACTCCGGCCGGGCCCGCCACCGCGGCCGGTGACGACCCGATCGTGATCGTCGGCATGGCCTGCCGGTATCCGGGCGAGGCGAACTCGCCGGACGAACTGTGGAGGCTGGTGGCCGAGGGCCGCGAGGGGATCACCGGCTTCCCGGTCGACCGCGGCTGGGATCTGCCGGGCCTCTACGACCCTGACCCCGACCGGGTCGGCACGACGTACGCCCGGGCGGGCGGATTCCTCGACCGCCTGGCCGAGTTCGACTCCGACTTCTTCGGCATCTCGCCGCGCGAGGCCATCGCCATCGACCCGCAGCAGCGCTTGCTGCTGGAGACGGCCTGGGAGTCGTTCGAGAACGCCGGCATCGTCCCCTCCGCCCTGCGCGGCGGCCCGGTCGGGGTGTTCGTGGGTGCGAACGGAAGCGACTACCCCGCACTGCTGGCCCGCGACTCCGGCGACTTCGGCGGCCGGGTGCTGACCGGCAACGCGGCCAGCATCATCTCCGGGCGGTTGTCCTACGAGTTCGGATTCGAGGGGCCGTCCGTCTCCATCGACACGGCGTGCTCGTCCTCCCTCGTGGCCATGCACCTGGCTGCCCAGGCGCTGCGCTCCGGCGAGTGCTCGCTGGCGCTGGCCGGCGGGGTCGCCACGATGGCCACCCCCAACATGTTCGTGGAGATGGCGCGGCAGCGGGGCTTGTCCCCGGACGGTCGGTGCCGGGCCTTCGGCGCCGGAGCGGACGGCACCGGCTGGGCCGAGGGCGTGGGTCTGCTCGTGCTGGAGCGACTCTCCGAGGCCCGCCGCAACGACCATCGCGTACTGGCCGTGCTGGCCGGCTCGGCGGTCAACCAGGACGGCGCCTCCAACGGCCTCACCGCGCCCAGCGGCCCGTCGCAGCAACGGGTCATCCGCGCCGCGCTGGCCAATGCCGGCCTGTCGGCGAGCGAGGTCGACGTGGTGGAGGGACACGGCACCGGAACCCGGCTCGGCGATCCCATCGAGGCGCAGGCCCTGTTGGCCACCTACGGACGCGCACGCGAGTCCGACACCCCGCTCTGGCTGGGCTCGATCAAATCGAACATCGGGCATTCCCAGGCCGCCGCCGGCGCCGCCGGAACCATCAAGATGATCATGGCGATGCGGCACGGCCTGCTGCCCCGGACGCTCCACGCCGAGACCCCGTCCCCCGAGGTCGACTGGTCCTCCGGAGGGGTGGCGCTGCTGGACCGGGCCCGTGACTGGACCGAACAGGGCCGTCCCCGGCGGGCGGGCGTGTCCGCCTTCAGCCTCAGTGGAACCAACGCGCACATCATCCTGGAAGAACCGCCCGAGGACCTCCCCACACCGCCCACGGCGCCGGTCCCGGACGAGGGCCCCGCAAACCGGCGTATGCAGCCGGTGGTGTTGTCGGCCCGGGGACCGGCCGCCCTGCACGCCCAGGCGGCGCGCCTCCACGCCCACCTGACCGACCGCCCCGAACTGACACCGGCCGACGTCGCGCGGTCCCTGGTGACCGACCGCGCGGTGCACGATCACAGGGCGGTAGTGCTCGCCGCCGACCGCGAGCAACTGCGCGAGCGGCTCGCGGCGTTCGCCGACGGCACCGCCGCACCCGGCGCGGAGGCCACCGGTGTGGCAGGCAGCGGTGGTCTGGCCGTCGTCTTCACGGGGCAGGGGTCGCAACGAGGTGGGATGGGCCGTGAACTCCACCGGGACCACCCCGTTTTCGCGGCGGCGTTCGACGAGGTGTGCGCGGCTCTGGATCCGGCACTGCGGGACATGGTCTTCGACGAGGACGACGCGCGGCTGAACACCACCGAGTTCGCCCAGCCCGCGCTGTTCGCGATCGAAGTGGCCCTCTTCCGGCTGTTCGAGTCCTGGGGCGTCCGGCCCGACTTCGTCACCGGCCACTCCGTCGGCGAGATCAGCGCCGCCCACGTGTCGGGCGTACTGTCGCTGACCGACGCCTGCGCCTTGGTCACCGCGCGGGCCCGCCTCATGCAGGGGCTCGCGCCGGGCGGGACCATGATGTCCGTCGACGCCGGCGAGGACGTGGTGGCGCCGCTCGTGGCCGCGCAAGGCGCCGAGGTGTCGATCGCCGCGGTCAACACCCCCCAGTCGGTGGTCGTCTCCGGCTCCGAGCCAGCCGTCGGCGAGCTTGGACAACGCCTCCGCGACGCCGGACACCGCACCAAGCAGCTGGCCGTCAGCCACGCGTTCCACTCCCCGCTCATGGACCCCATGCTCGCGGAATTCCGGGCCGCGCTCGACGGTCTGGAATTCAAGCCGCCGCGGATACCGATGACCGGCAGCGACGTGGCCACACCCGAGTACTGGGTCCAGCACGTCCGGAACGCGGTGCGGTTCGCCGACACGGTCTCCGGCCTCGGGGCCGACGGGGTGACCCGCTTCCTGGAGCTGGGGCCGGACGCGACCCTGACCGGTCTGGTCCGCGCATGCGTGCCCGGTGGGGATGTCGTCGCCGTGCCCGGCCTCCGGCGAGGCCGTCCCGAGACCGAATCCGTACTCGCCGCACTGGGCGCCCTGTTCGCCGCCGGGGTCCAGGTCGACTGGCCGGCCCTCTTCCCCGCGGCCGGCGCGGGACGGACCCCGCTGCCGACGTACGCGTTCCAGCACACGCGCTACTGGCCGGACACGCCGGAGACACCGGGCACGACGACAGCCGGCCCGGACGCCGTGGACAGCCGGTTCTGGAACTTGGTGGAACAGGGCGACCTCGACGCGCTCAGCGCCGAGCTGGACACCGAGGAACGGGACGGCCTCGGCGCCGTGCTCCCCGCACTGACCCGGTGGCGCATCGACCGGCGCGAGAAGACGGTGGTGGACAGCTGGCGGTACCGGCTGGGCTGGCGACCCGTGCCGACCCGGACCGAGGCCACGCTCACCGGCACCTGGTTGCTGGTGGTGCCCGCCGGTCACCGCGACGGCGCCTGGGCCGCGCCGATCGAAGCGGCGATGACAGCCGCCGGCGCCGGCGTCCGTGTCCTGGCGGTCGGCGAGCACCAGCTGGATCGGGCCGCGCTGGCGGCCCGGCTCGGCGAGCCGCCGCTCGCCGGGGTGGTCTCGTTGCTGGCGCTGGAGCAGTCCCGCGTCCCGGGACATCCGGGTGTGCCGGTCGGCCTGGCCGCCACGGTGAGTCTGGTCCAGGCACTGGAGGACCGCGAGATCGACGCACCCCTGTGGTGCCTCACCCGGGGCGCGGTGAACGTCGTCCCCGGCGACGGGCTCGACCATCCCGACCAGGCACTGCTGTGGGGTTTCGGACGGACCCTCGCACTGGAGCGTCCCGACCGCTGGGGCGGTCTGGTCGACCTGCCGGTCACCCTCGACGACGCCTCGGCGGCCGGGCTGATCCGCCTGCTGGGCGACGGCGGTACCGGGGAGCAGGCAGCACTGCGGGACGGCGCCGTTCTGGGCGGCCGACTGGTCCGCGCCGACCCGGACCAACCGCCGCGTCGGAACTGGCGGCCGTCGGGCAGCGTGCTGGTCACCGGCGGCCTCACCGGCCTGGGCGCCCGCACCGCGCGCTGGCTGGCCGAACAGGGCGCGCCGCACCTCGTGCTCACTTCCCGCCGGGGCCGCGAAGCGCCGGGCGCCGTCGAGCTGGAAGCCGACCTCACCGCCCTGGGGGCCGCGGTGACCATCGCCGCCTGCGACGTCGCCGACCGGGGCGAGGTGAAGGCCTTGCTCGCGAACCTTCCCCACGACCTGCCGCTGACCGCCGTGTTCCACAGCGCGGGAGTTGCCAACGACGGCGTCGTCACCGAGCTGACTCTCGACAGGCTGAACAACGTGCTGCGGCCCAAGGTGGAGGGAGCGTGGAACCTCCACGAGCTGACCCAGGACCTGGACCTCTCGGCCTTCGTGCTGTTCTCCTCGGCCGCCGGCCTCATCGGCTCACCCGGCCAGTCGCACTACGCGGCAGGGAACGCCTTCCTGAACGCCCTGGCCCACCACCGGCGGGCGCGCGCTCTGCCGGCCACGACGATCGGCTGGGGCCTGCTGGCGGGCGGAGGCATGGCCGACGACACCGGTGCGACCGACCGGGCAAGCCGTCGGGGCCTGCACCCGATGGATCCCGGCCAGTCGCTGGCCGGACTGCGGCGAGCACTGGATCACGACGAGACCTACATCGCCATGACGCACGTGGACTGGAACCGGTTCATCAAGGCGACCGCGGGCACCGCCAAGTGCACGGTCATCAGTGACCTGCCCGAGTACCGGGCGGCTTTCCCGGTGGCCGCCGCGGGGGACCGGGTCGCCCAGCCAAACGGCCGGTCCCGGGCCCGGGCACGCCTGGACGCTCTGAACGGCGACGAACGCGACGCCGCACTACTGGAGTTGGTGCAGGAGCAGGTGGCCGAGGCGCTCGGCCACAGCTCGGCCGAGGTCCTTTCGCCGACCAAGGCGCTCGTCGACCTCGGTTTCGACTCCCTCGCCGCGGTCGAGCTGCGCAACCGGCTCGTCGCGGTGACCGGGCTGACGCTGCCGGCGACGCTCACGTACGACCACCCGACCCTGCTGGCGCTCCGTGACCACCTGCGGACGGAGATGTTCGGCGCGGACGCCGACCAGGCCGAGTCCGCGCTGGCCGAGCTCGACCGGCTGGAAGAGGTGCTCTCGGCCGTTGCGGCGGACGACGGCATCGACGAGGCCGCCAAGAACGAGGTGCTGCGACGAGTCCAGAAGATGGCCGCAGCGCTCGCCGACCGAGGCGGCCAGTCCGAGCAGGGCCGGCTCATCGCGAACGCCGACGACAACGAACTGTTCGACTTCATCAATCGAGAGCTGGGCGGTCCCGGCCAGTGAACACCGGGACAGCTCCGAACCAGTTGGTCTCCTCGTTCCGCCACTTGAGCACAAGGGAAGTCTCCCCATGACCGACTCCACCAAGCCCGACACCTCCGGCACCGAGACAGCCGAGTCAGACCTGTTGAACTGGGACTTCATCCAGGACCCGTATCTGACCTACCGGGAGATGCGCACCGGGACGGGGCCCCGGCGGCTCGTCATCAAGACATTGAGCACAGGTCTGCGTTCGTGGCTGGTCACCGAGTACAGCGATGTGCGCCGACTGCTGGCCGACCCCAGGCTCTCGAAGTCGGCCGCGGGCGCCGCACCGATCATCGCCAAGCACAGCACGGAGGACGTCTCGGGCGCGTCGATCACGTCGGACAGCATGCTGTTCAGCGATCCGCCGCAACACTCGCGATTGCGGCGGATGTTCAGCAGGGCGTTCACGATGCGCCGGACACTGGCCCTGCGGCCGCGCATCGAGGAACTCACCGACGAACTGCTTGACGCGATCCCGGCGGGAGCCGAGATCGACCTGGTGGAGTCGGTGGCGATGGCCCTCCCCATTGCGGTGATCGGCGAGTTGCTCGGCGTCCCCCGCGCCGCCCACCACGATCTCCGCCGGTGGAACCGGGCGCTGACCAGCGTCGACTCGGAGCCGTCGGAGAAGTACCAGGCCTACATGGCGTCGCTCGACTACTTCCGGACCCTGGTCGCCCAGAAGGCGAAGACTCATGACGGTGCGGACGACCTGATCAACGCGATGATCGATCCGGACAACGAGGAGCGGTTCGAAGAGTCCGAGCTGCTTTCCACCATCTTCCTGATGATGAACGCGGGATACGAGACCACCGCGAACTTGATCAGCAGTTCGGTGTACGCTCTGCTGAAGCACCCCGAACAGCTGGAGCTGTTGCGCGGGGATGCCACCCTCATACCGAACGCAGTAGAGGAATTCCTGCGCTATGAGAGCCCTCTGAACCTTTCCACCTTGCGCTACACCACCGAACCGGTGGAGGTCGGCGACACTGTTGTCCCCGCCGGCGAGGTGGTGTTCCTGGCGCTGTCCTCGGCGAATCGGGACCCGGACCGGTTCGCCGAGCCGGACCGATTGGACATTCGCCGGAACACCGCTACGCACCTGGCCTTCGGCCACGGAATCCATCATTGCGTCGGCGCGCCGCTGGCCCGACTGGAGGGCGAGATCGTGCTGGCCCGGCTGTTGGACAGGTTCCCGCACTGGGAGGCCGCCGAGCCACTGGAACGACTCACCTGGCGTTACACCCTGCAGTTCCGTGGATTGGAGCGGCTGCCGGTCAGGCTGCACGCATGACTCATCGACACCGTCAACGACGGGAACGGAGCGGACCCATGTCAGCAGAAGTGATCGACCGGTTCTTCGAGAGCTCGGGTGCCGGCGACATCGAGACCGCCGTCGCGTGTTTTGCCGACGACGGGAAGTGGATAACGCCCGACGGAGACGGAATCGGGACGGTGCACACCAAGGAGCAGATCGGCGATCTGATCATCAGTATGAACGCGATGCGCGAAAAGATGGTCGCCTCGGGGGTCGACGGGAAGTTCGAATCGCCGATCATGTTCGACGACAACATGGGGATGGTTCGGTGGACCGTCGAGACGGATGACGGGAAGGTGGTCAACCGTGGTGTTGACCTCTTCGTCCTGAGCGACGGGAAGATTGTGCTCAAAGACGTCTTCCGCAAGGCCTGAAAAACTCACTCAAGAAAGGGTCGAAGACGTGATCAACAGCTACGAGGAACTGGTCGAGACAACGATCAGCGCCACCACCGACATCGAGGACTTCGAGAACATCCAGGTCGGCCAGGGTGGTAGTTACGAGCACGCCCTGTTCACCAAGTCCGGTGAGAGGGTGGCCACTACCTCGGGTGGCTACAAGATTCACTATCGGCGAGAGTCCGACCAGCAGTTCATGGCCTATCTGACCAACGAAGTCGTCTTCGAGGACGGGTCCGGAACGATCAGGGTCGCCGGCTGGATCGATCTCGGCTCCCTCCTCTCGGGGGAGTGGGCCTACTACCCGAGCGTGGGTACCAGCGGCCGGTACGTCGGCCAGACGGGCTTCATGGCCTGGCGTCCTTACGACCTCGGCAAGGTGGAAGGGGCCGACGTGAAACTGATCATGTTCGCCTCCGCCGAGTGAACGACCGGGCGATGCCGTGACGGGGTGAGGACACTCACCTCTCAGTATTCGTGGCATCACGCCGCGAATCGGACACCTTTGTTCTCTGACGTGGAGGTTGAGAAATGGGCCGGGTCGCCGGGAAAGTCGCACTGGTCACTGGCGCTGCGCGTGGAATGGGACGTTCGCATGCGGTGCGCCTCGCCCAACAGGGTGCGGACATCGTAGCCGTCGACCTGTGCGCAGACCTCGAAACCGCGCCGTATCCGGGCGCGGACGGTCAGGATCTCTCCTCGACGACGCAGTTGGTCGAACAGTTGGGGCGGCGGATCCTTGCGCGCCGGGCAGATACGCGCAACTCCGACGAACTGCAGGATGTCGTCGACGAGGCGATAGCCGAGTTCGGGCACATCGACGTCGTGTGCGCGAATGCCGGAATGTCCAGCTTCGGGTTCTCGTGGGAACTTACCGACGAGGCCTGGCAAGAGATCATCGACGTCAATCTGACGGGGTCGTGGAAGACCGTCAAGGCGGTGATCCCCCACATGATCGAACGGAATGAAGGCGGATCGCTGGTCTTCATCAGCTCGACGGCGGGCTTGATCGGCGTGCCGACCATGGCGCACTACACCGCATCCAAGCACGGCGTGGTCGGGCTGATGCGGGCCTTGGCGGTCGAGCTGGCACCACACAACATCCGGGTGAACTCGGTGAACCCTGGAAACGTCGACACGCCGATGGTCAACAACGCTCAGATGCGAAAGATCTACCTGCCCGAAGTCTCCGATCCGACACCGGAGGACGCGAACGAAGTGATGAAGGAAATGAGCGCGTTGCCCACCGGCTGGCTGGACCCGCAAGGGGTCAGCGACGCCGTGGTCTACCTGGCGTCGGAAGAGGCGCGTCACATCACCGGAATCACGCTTCCGGTGGACGCCGGAATGATGCTCCCCAACAAGATGCGATAGGCGCCGGCTCGCGGCGAATCGCTCATCGGTCCACCAAAGAACTGTCAGCGTCTCAGGCGCACGCGAAACAAGCTACCGGAGGGCTACTCACGATGACGGAAAGCGCACTTCCTCTGACGGTCGATCGACTCGACATCATTGAGTTGACGGCCAAATACGCCTTTCGACTCGACACTCGCCAGTTCGATTCTCTGATGGAGCTGTTCAGCGACGACAGCCCGGTTTTCGACGAAGAAGGCTTCGGGCTGGGCAAGTTCACGGGGAAGGACGAGATCCGGCACCACTTCGAGGCCGACATCTACGGACAGATGGAGAACCTCTGTCACATGACGGTCAACCACGTGGTCAACGAGATTCGCGGCGACCGGGCGTCCGGCAACTGCCATGTCTTCGCCCAGGGCGATGTACGGGCCGGTGGGTTCTCCCGGGCCACCGCGTACTACCAGGACGAATACGTGCGCGAGGCGGGGGTCTGGAAGTTCTCCAGTCGCAAGGTGATCCCGTTGACCAGGCCGGAGATCGGTACCTTCGAATTCCCGGCAGGGCAGAACCCGTTCGATCAGTAGGCTGGAAGGTTACGGGACGATCAGCGGCATTCCGGTCGCAGGGCCTGAGGAAGAAGGAACGTGCACGCATCAACCACGAGTGACGGATCATGGATCAGGCCCCTGCGAAGCTCGGCTCGGCGCGGTCAAGTACACCTCGTCTGCTTCCCGTTCGCGGGCGGTTCCGCAGGATACTTCCGTTCGCTGGCGAACTCACTCGAACCGGATGTATCGGTGCTCGGGGTCCAGTATCCAGGGAGGCAGGACCGGCGTCACGAGCCCTTGATCGAGGACATCGGTCGGCTCGCCGACGAGATCTGCGAGGAGTTGATCCCGTGGGGAACGGAACCGCTCGCGTTCTTCGGTCACAGCATGGGATCGGTGGTGGCCTTCGAGGTGGCGCGTCGCCTTCAGCGGGACAATCGCCGCATGCCGCTCGCGCTGTTCGCGTCCGGACGTCGCGCCCCGTCGTGTCATCGAGCCGAGGATTTCCACGCGGCCGACGACGAAAGTATCATCGCCAACCTTCGATCGCTGGGAGGAACCGATCCGGCTCTTCTCGACGACGACGAGATGAGGCGTATGATCCTCCCCGTTGTCCGTGCCGATTACCGGGCCGTCGAGACATATCGCGCGCCAACGACCGAGACCAGGTTGAACGTGCCGATCACGGCGATAACTGGCGATCGCGATCCGAGCGTGTCGCTCGAGGAAGCTCGTGCCTGGCGAGGGCATGCAGCGGGATCCTTCGAACTGAAGGTCCTGACCGGAGGTCACTTCTTCATACATGAGCACGTCGCCGAGATAGCCGACTGCGTGAGGCGTGTGCTCCTGGGCCTCGGTTCCGAACGCACTCGACCGCTGCGACCGGAAGGGGGAGCCGGCCATGGACGTCGGCCTTGAAGTGAGCTGCCCGATGTGCGGAGGTCTCATCGAGGCGGCAGACAAGGACGAGCTGATCCGCTTGTCCCAGCTGCACACGATGGACGCCCACCGCTACAACGTTCCCGCTGAACACGTGTTGGCCTCGATGACGCCCGGTGACACAGATCCCGGCCAGGGAGAGGATGTGCAATGAAATCTGCGGCGGCGGAATGTCCCACCGTGGACGTGAACATGCTTGATTCCGACTTCGTGCAGGACCCCTATGAGACCATGGCCGCGTGGCGGACCCTGGGGCCGGTTGTCTACAACTCCCACCACGACCAGTACATGGTGACGTCGCATCGCAACTGCGCGCGAGTACTCGGTGACATCCGCCATTTCAACTCCGCAAACGTGCTCCCCGAGATGGAGAAAGCGTTCGGCGGACCGACCTTTCTCGGCACCGATGGTGTGCGGCACCAGACGGTCCGCGGAATCTGGGAGCCGGACTTCGAGCGCAGGACTGTCGAAGTCGACTGGGCGGCGCGGATACAGCGAGTGGTGGACGTATATGTGGATCAATTCGTTGAACGCCTTCGCTCCGGCGAACCTCTCGACGCGCTCGCGGAGATGACGCGGATCATTCCCACTGTTGTCACCGCCCAACTGCTGGGCGCCGAAGAGGACGTGTACGAGGACTTCATCAAGTGGAGTGACGCAACGGCGGCGGTTCTCGGCGCAAGGCTGGACCCGACCCCGAGGGGGCAGGAGATCGTCGCGGACGGCGCTGCGGCGTCGATCGCTCTGAACTCGTACATCGCCGGCCTCATCGAGAAGCACCGTGCCCGGGGGGTGAGCGACGGATCGCTCATGGCCCAGATGGTGTTCGACGATTTCGCGCCGTCCATGCCCGACCGGGAGATACTGGCGAACGGGACGATGTTGACGGTCGCGGCGAACGAGAGTACGGCGCAGGTGATGGCGATGATGCTGTACGCGCTGGGACGCCATCCTGATCAACGCCGCGCGCTGGTCGCCGACAGGTCGCTTGTTCCGGCCGCACTCGAAGAGGTCCACCGCTGGTCGACTCTCACGCAGTCGGTCCTGCGCTTCTCCTGCAGCGACGAGTCGAAGGTCGGGGGATTCACGATCCCCGAAGGTTCCGCGGTCGTGTCTCTTCTGGGCTGCGCGAACCGCGATCCCGCTCGCTGGGACGACCCGGACTCCTTCGACATCTCCCGTACCCGTAAAGCGCATCTGGGCTTCGGTTTCGGTCCCCACATCTGCCTTGGCATCCACATGGCCCGGATGGAGATGCGTATCTGGTTGAATCGCCTGCTGGACAAGCTGCCGGACTTCGAGATCGCGGGCGATGTCGACTTTGGCCCCGACTTCACACTGCGGGGCCTTCGGGGGATCCAGATCAGCGCGGCATGACTCAACCGGGCACGTGAACTCGTTGCCGGGGCGGACCCGTTGCGACACCCGCACCAGCGGTGATGAGGTGCGGCCTCCGCTCGTCGAGCGAGGCCGCGCTGCCAACCGCGGAACGCGGCTGCGGACGTCGCCACCGGCGGGCGCGCGGTGACTCCAGCGAGCTGCTCACCGGGCGGCGGGCCTGCCCACCTCCGCATGTCGAGTCCCGCCGCCGGGTCGGGCACGGGGAGGGTGACCCGGAGACCCCAGAGATGGCGGGTGACAACTAGGGGAGGGGCCACCGGGAAAACTAGGGGATGGTTCGCCGAGTCGCAGAACCTATCGTGGGGCGCACGCAGCTTCCCGGAGGTTGATGCATGGCTCACGCCGACCAAGCGCCTGTTTTGACCCCTTCTCCGCCCGCGCCCTCACTCATCCATCCCCCGCCGGAGCCGGACGAGCTGCGACGGGACCGGCCGGTCACCCGGTTCCGGCTCGCTTACGACAAGACCGGTCGGCCGGCCACGCGCCACGAGGACGCGCGCCAGGTGCCGACCGACCCGACCGAGCACACCCGTCCGCGTCGGCTCTTCGCTGGCGCACGTACCGCCCGTCGTGTGGAAGCGCTGCGGCCGCGAGTGACTGATGTGGACGCCGACCTGGTGGAGAACTTGTGACTACTCTGCGCTTCGGCGCGTTCCTGCCCCCGATCCACCCGCTGGGGGAGAGCCCGACGTGGTGGCTCCGCCACGACCTGGACTTCATGGCACACCTCGACCGGCTGGGCTTCGACGAGGCCTGGATCGGGGAGCACCACTCGACCGGTAGGGACCTCATCGCCTCGCCCGAGATCTTCATCGCGGCAGCAGCGGAGCGCACCACCCGAATCCGCCTCGGGACCGGCATGACCTCGATCCCGTACCACCATCCGCTATGGGTGGCCGACCGGATGGTGATGCTCGACCACCTCACGCAGGGCCGGGTGATGCTCGGGGTCGGTCCCGGCTCCCTGCCCTCCGACGTCGCCATGATCGGCATGACCCCCACCGAGAGCCGTGAGCTCCTCGAGACCCATCTGGACGTCATTCAGCGGTTGCTGGCCGGCGAGTCGGTCACCACGACGGTCGGGACCCACACGCTGGTCGACGCGACGCTGCAACTGCGCCCGTACACCGAACCGTGCTTCGAGATCGCGGTGGCCGCGACGGCGTCGCCGACCGGCGCGCGCCTGGCCGGCAGCCGCGGTGTGAGCCTGATCTCGCTCGGGGCGACCATGAGCCAGGACGGGTTCGACGCGCTGGCGTACCACTGGGGGATCGCCACCGAGCGCGCCGCCCACGCGGGACGGCCGGCGCCCGACCGCAGGACCTGGCGGCTGGTCACGAACGTGCACGTCGCCGAGACCCGGGAACAGGCCTATCACGACGTCGAGTTCGGGCTGCGGGACTGGCTGAGGCATCTGAATGACAACGCTGCCACGCCTGGGCTCGCGCTGCCCGACGGCAGTACGCGGGAGCTGATCGACTTCGTCAACGAATCGGGCCTGGGCGCGATCGGCACGGCCGACGACGTTCGCCGCCAGATCCAGCGCATGGTCGACCAGTCCGGGGGGTTCGGCACCGTACTGCTGCTGGCGCACGACTGGGCCGCCCCGACGGCGAAGTGGCGCTCGTGGGAACTCGTCGCTCGTCAGGTCGCCCCGCACTTCCAGGGAGCGGGAACCAGCCACGCCCAGGCGTCCTACGACGCCCGGGACCGGATCCTCGCGCGGCGCGAGGAGGCTACCGTCGCGGCCGGCGCGGCGCTCGAGCACATGAACCGCAAGTACGCCGACGAGGTGGCCGGAGGGTCCTGACCGTGCCGTCGTGACCCGCCTGGCCGCGGTCGACGACCACGGCCGGAGGATCTCATGGTCCGGGGCTGTGGGACCGGCGCATCACCACACGGCCCTGCGGGCCGCGGCGCCGCCGGCGCCCCGGAGTGAGGCCCCGCACCGGGTCGCCGACCGGCGCGGTGAGCCGCTGCACCGTCGGATCGGACGGAACCCGGGCCGAACACTCCCCGGGTCCCGTCCGGGACACCGACCTCGGCTGGGCACCCACCGCCCACTGCGAGCGACACCGCCAGACCAAGAAGGAACTTCGCCGGGCCGTGGACCGCGGCCCGGCAGCGAGCACCGATGCCTGCAGAAGGAGACGTTTCCGTCATGGCGACATGGTTCATCACCGGAGCCGCCCGGGGGCTGGGCGCCGAGACAGCCCGGCATGCCCTGAAAGCGGGACACGACGTCGCCGTCGGCGCCCGGCGACTCGACGCGTTGCCCGACGACCTGCGCGCCGCCGAGCGATGCCATCCGGTCACCCTCGACGTCACCGACCAGGCCCAGATCGACCGTGCCGTCGCGGAGGTCGTCGATCGGTTCGCCACGATCGACGTGCTGGTCAACAACGCGGGCCGCGTACTGGTGGGCGCGCTGGAGGAGGTCACCGACGCCGAGGCCAGATCGCTGTTCGACGTCAACGTCTTCGGTCTGATCAACGTGACGCGAGCGGTCCTGCCGACGATGCGTGCTGCCGGCAAGGGCAAGATCGTGCACATCGGCTCCCGGGCGGGGTTCGAGGGCGAGCCCGGGGTGAGCCTGTACAGCGCCTCGAAGTTCGCGGTCGCCGGCATCAGCGAAGCCCTCGCCGCGGAGCTGGGCCCGTTGGGAATCCAGAGCATGGTCGTCGAGCCAGGGGCGTTCCGCACCGACCTCTTCGACCCCAGCTCCCTGGCGGTCTCCGAGGCGCGGCTGGCAGCCTACGACGGCACCCCCGCCCACCTCGTGCGCGACGGGGTCGGCGCGGCCAACCACGCCCAGCCCGGGGACCCGGTCAAGGGCGCGGCGCTGATCGTCGAGGTGACCGACGGCGAGACGCTGCCCTCGCACCTGCTCGTGGGCAGCGACGCCTACGAGCGCCTCGAGGCCAAGAACGCGCTGGTTGCCGAGCACATCGCCCCGTGGCGCGGCAAGGCGCTGGACACCGCGCACCGCGACTGAGTCCGACCGTTTCGCATCGCGCCGCGGTCCCAGGCCCTGCCCCGCGGCACGAACGTCCCCCGGCTGTGCCGCCCAGGCCTGCGGGGTGGACGCGGTCGAGTCCGTGATCCGGAAGTCGGGCCCGCCGGCCTGTGAGTAGTGGCAAGGGAGAGCGTGTGCACACTTTGGTTATCAGCGCGCGAGATGCGGTCGCGGTGACGGTACCGCTGCCGGTCGGCATGATCCGGACCGGGGACCGGTGAAGGCCGTGGCCGAGCCACGCGCGGACGCCGGACTCGACGGACTTCCCGTAGCACTGCATGCGAAAGTCGCCGCCGCCCAGGCAGCGTGGGCGGTTGCTCGCTGCGCGCGGCACACGGTCGTGCCGGAACACCACTGGCCGGACGAAACCGATCTCGCCGCGCTGCGCGCCGGACGAGCACTGACCGAGCTGGTCTCCCGCTATGTGGGGAGGGCCGTCGTGGCCGCACGGGCCGAGGGGATCGGCTGGCCGGTCATCGGCGAGGCGCTCGGGGTCGCCGACCCGGAGGCCGCTTTCGGCCCCGCAGTCGCCGGCTGGGCCGAAGAGCTGGCGCGCGTCCGCGCGGGACAGGTGCACCTGGCGGACCAGCCGGCGCTCGACTGGGTCGTCGACACGGCTTGGTGGGCCGAAGCGCTGCGGGAGTGGCTCAGCAGGCCCGGTGACAACCTCCTCGACTCCGCGGCCGGACGGCCGCCGGAGAACGGGAACGACTGGTGGCACCCGGACGAGCGAGCCGCAGGCGAGGACGACGAGGCCGACGCGGGCCTCCTGTCGTGAACCGGACCAGCCAAGGAAGGAAAGCCGTGCCGAACGCAGAGCTCAAGGAGATTCAGCAGGCCGTCGTGACCGGGGACCCGGGCGCGCTGGCCGGGCTGCGGGTGCCGGAGAGCTACCGCGGCGTGACCGTACACGCCGAGGAGACCGAGATGTTCGAGGGCATCGCCAGCGCGGACAAGGACCCGCGCAAGTCGCTGCACGTGGAGGAGGTCCCGACACCGGAACTCGGGCCCGGTGAGGCGCTGATCGCGGTGATGGCGAGCGCGATCAACTACAACACGGTCTGGACCTCGATCTTCGAACCCCTGCCCACCTTCAAGTTCCTCCGGCGCTACGGGAAGCTGTCCCCGCTGTCGAAGCGGCACGACCTGCCCCACCACGTGGTCGGCTCGGACGCCTCGGGTGTCGTGCTGCGCACCGGGCCCGGGGTGCACCGCTGGAAGCCCGGCGACGAAGTCGTGGCGCACTGCCTCAGCGTCGAGCTGGAAGGCCCCGAGGGTCACGACGACACGATGCTCGACCCCCAGCAGCGGATCTGGGGTTTCGAGACCAACTTCGGTGGCCTCGCCGAGATCTCCCTGGTGAAGGCGAACCAGCTGATGCCCAAACCCGCACACCTGACGTGGGAGGAGGCGGCGAGCCCCGGGCTGGTCAACTCGACCGCGTACCGGCAGCTGGTGTCGCGCAACGGTGCGAACATGAAGCAGGGCGACGTGGTCCTGGTCTGGGGCGCTTCCGGCGGGCTCGGCTCGTACGCCACGCAGTACGTGCTCAATGGCGGCGGCATCCCGGTGTGCGTCGTGTCCAGTCCGGAGAAGGCGGAGATCTGCCACCGCCTCGGTGCGGAGCTGGTCATCGACCGCAGCGCCGAGGGGTACCGGTTCTGGCGGGACGAGCACACCCAGGACCCGAAGGAGTGGCAGCGGTTCGGCGCCCGCATCAGGGAGCTGACCGGCGGCGACGACGCGGACATCGTGTTCGAGCACCCGGGCCGGGAGACGTTCGGCGCTTCGGTCTACGCGGCCCGCAAGGGCGGCACGATCGTGACCTGCGCGTCCACCTCGGGGTTCACGCACCAGTTCGACAACCGGTACCTGTGGATGAACCTCAAGCGGATCGTCGGATCGCACTTCGCGAACTACCGGGAGTCGTGGGAAGCCAACCGGCTGATCGACAAGGGGCTCATCCACCCGACGCTCTCGAAGTCCTACGCGCTGGAGGACACCGGCCGGGCCACGCTCGACGTGCACCGCAACGTGCACCACGGCAAGGTCGGCGTGCTGTGCCTCGCGCCGGAAGAGGGCCTCGGCGTGCGGAACAGGGAAAAGCGTGCCCGGCACCTCGGCAGCATCAACGCCTTCCGTCAGGTGCACCGGGATTCCGTCCGGTGACGCCGGACGTACACCCGCGCTCGTAGTGTTCACCGCCGGGATGGGGGACCGCCTCGGCGGTGTGGAGCCGATCTGCGCTGTGCGGGCAGCGCACGGCATCAGCACCCCCGTCGCCGAGCACCTCGACGCGGCCGGTGTCGCGGTGAAAGTCACTCTCTCGCGGCCGTCACGGCGCCGTTCGTAGATGAGGCGGAACGTTTGTCATGGACGTTTCGACTTTCAATGTACGCAGTATCCAAGACAAAGAAATTCTGGCTCTGTCAACCTCGCGGGCCCGGCCTTGGTCTTGGAAGGTATGGCCTCATTGCGTAAGAACCTGTTGTGACTCCGGGTGACGGAAGTTCTGCTCTCGGTATACCCCTCGGCTCCGGTGTCGAGTTCGCACGAAGAGATCGCCACCGCCGGATGGGGTCGACTCCCGCGACCACCGTTGCCTGCGCGGTGAGATAGGGCACATCGCCTGTCGCGCCGACCGGAAACCGCTACCGAGCGACTACGAACCCCCAGCTCGCAGCACCAACTGAGGTTGAAACCAGGGCGGTTCCTTATTCTGCCCATAGGTTCAACGGCGTGATCGGCTGGGGTAGATATGAGTATGGCCGTCGTGGTGGCAAATGTCGGCCCGCAGGAGTGGTCGGTCGCATTGAATTTGTGGCATTGATGTCCGGTCTCAACCCATCGATTTCCGTATTCCTAATCCTTGTTCCGAGTGGCATGTCGGTGCTCGCGACGTACAGCTTCATGAGAGTCAGGGGATCGTGCATGATCGAGCGAGAGTCCGAGCTCGCTGAGTTGGCTGCAGCTTTTGCGGAGTCCGTCGCCGGGGGCGTGCGGGTTGTCGTGCTTCACGGGGTTGTCGGAACCGGTAAGACGGCGTTGTTGGAGGAGTTCGGGGTCCGGGTTCGTGAGGCGGGGGCGCGGCTGCTGCGGGCGAGTGGGGCGCCGACCGAGAGCTCGCTGTCGCTGGGCATGGTGCGGCAGTTGCTCGCCGGTGAGGTTTTCGACCGCGAGAGGGCGGCGACCGTGCGTGGTCTGCTCGACCACCAGCTGCTCGCCGATGCGGCGTGCGACGGGGTGAGCCGGTCCCGGGTGCTGGACGGGTTGGCGACGGCGGTTCTGGAGTTGGCCGAGCAGAGCACGGTGGTGATCGCCATCGACGACACGCAGTATCTCGACGCGTTCTCCCAGGACTGGCTGATCTATCTGCTCCGTCGTGCCGGGCACGCCCGCATCCTGATCGTCTTCGGCTGGCGCGACGACGACGTCGAGATGTCCGAGGACAACTCCCGCCTCCTGTGCGCCGAGCTCTACCAGCAGGCCTATCTGCGGCGGTTGCTGCTGGCCCCACTGTCGTCCAGCGGCGTCGCGCGGATCATGGCCGGGAGACTCCTCGAGTCCGGTTCGACGGAGCTGGCCGCGCAGGCCCATCGGCTCACCGGTGGCAATCTGCTCCTGCTGCATGCGTTACTGGAGGACAGCCGGGCCGCCACCGGTGGCGACGGCCCGCCGGCCGAGCTGAAGACCGGGCCCGAGTTCGAGCGGGCGGTCCAGGTCGTCCTGGCCCGCTGCGATCCGGTGACGTTGCGGGTCGCCGGTGCGATCTCGGTCGTCGGTGAGCCGTCGCGGTTCGCGTACCTCGACCGGCTGGTCGGCGTCCCGTCGGACCGGGTCGCCGTCGCCATGCAGGTACTGACCCGCACGGGTCTGGTGGAGGCCGGCCGGATGCGGCACCCGGTCATGGCCGGCGTCGTGCTCAACACCTTCTCGGCCGCGGACCGCTCCGAGCTGAGCCGACGCGCTGCGGATCTGCTCAAGGCGTGCGGTGCGGACTCCCTGACGATCGCGGAGCACTTCGTCGCCTCCGGCCGTCTCGACGACCCGTCGGCCGTGCTGAACCTGGTGGAGGGGGCGAAGCAGGCGCTGAAGGAGGGCCACGCGCGGCGGGCCACGGAGCTGCTGCGCCTGGCGTACCAGGTGGATACCGGCGGCCGGCGTCGGGTGGAGATCCTGGCCCTGCTGCTGCGGGCGGGGTGGCGGGATGATCTGCGAGCCTCGGTCGGGCATCTGCCCGAGCTGACCGAGGCGATGCTGAGCGGCCGGCTCCGGGGCCGGGACACGACGCTGCCCGTGATCATGCTGCTGCTCCAGGGCCGGGTGGAGGACGCCTGCTCGGTGCTCTCCCGGCTGGCGGCAGACGTGCCGCCGGGCTCCCCGCCCTCGTGGGAGTTCGAGATGGTACGGATGTGGCTGGCCGACGTGTATCCCGGCATCTTCCGGCGCGTGGCCTGCGAGAGCAGGACGAACGGCACGCCGATCACGCCTCCGGGCGCCATCGGTTATCGGTTGCTCGAGCACTTCCAGAGCTCCCACCATCAGGGGGCGACCGCGGAGCGGCTGGGCCAGGCCGACGAGGCGCTGTGGCAGCAGCCGCTGACCGAGATCAACCTGTTGCCGCTCATTCTCGCGTTGCGCACGATGGTGTATGCCGAGCGGTTGGAGGAGGCCGAGCAGCGGTGCCGGGAGCTGATGCAGGCCTGCCTCGATCTCCAGGCACCCACCTGGCGTGCGCTGTTCTGCGCGATCGCGGCGGACATCTCCCTGCGCCGGGGCTCGCTCGGCGTTGCGGCCTCCCGGGCGAGTGCCGCGCTCGAACTCCTGCCGGTCGCCGACTGGGGCGTACTGGCCGCTGAACCGCTGAGTACCCTGCTGACGGCCCAGACGCTGCAGGGCAAACACGACGAAGCGGCACGCACGCTGGCCCTGCGGGTGCCGGACGTGATGTTCGAGACGCCGTTCGGGCTGTCCTACCTGCTGGCGCGCGGCCGTCACTACGTCGAGCGCGGTCTCGCCCAGGTCGCCCTCGACGACTTCCAGGCCGTCGCGGACCTGCTCGACCAGTGGGGGATGGCCCGGACCGAGACACTGTCGTGGCGCACGGAGATGGCCGCCGCCCACCTGCAACTCGGGAACCACGAGACGGCCGCGCGCTACGCCCGCGAGCAGCTGCGCCGGATCGGCACGGACTGCCACCTGCGGGTGCGCGGGCGCACCATGCGGCTGCTGGCGGCGACCCGCGAACTGCACCGCCGGCCACCGATGCTGCGCGAGGCTGTGGACGTGCTGCACCGGAGCGGGGACATGTTCGAGCTGGCGAGTGCGCTCGCCGCGCTGCACGATGCGTACACCCAGCTCGGGGACGCCGGCCGGGCGCGGTCGGTGGCCCGCAAGACCAACAGCATCAGGCAGGCGTATTTCGCGGAGCAGCCCGCTCGGCGGGTCGGCGCGCCGGACGTGCTGGAGGAGACGGAAGTCGACATGCTCGCGCTCAGCGATGCGGAGCGGAGGGTCGCCAAGGCCGCGGCAAGGGGCCTGACCAACCGGGAGATAGCCGGCAAGCTCCACCTCACGACCAGCACGGTGGAGCAGCACCTGACCCGGATCTACCGCAAACTGGGGGTCAGTTCACGAGTGCAGCTCCAGTCCCGCCTCGGGGTCCAACCTCCTTCCCCCCACCCCGCTCTCCAGGACGCCTCCGCCTAAAGGGTGTTGCACAAGACTGTGTTTGGGCAGGCCAGGGCGGGTGGAGACGGTCCTCTGGTCATGATGCGAGGGCGAGGTTGTGCATGTGGGCAACGGCCTGGACGGCGTGGTGGAGGCCGTCGCCGCGTTGCCGGCAGTCGCGGAGGATCTTGTAGTTCTTCATCCGGCCGATCACATGCTCCACCCTTGCACGGACCTTGCGGTGCGCCGCGTTGTCGTCTTCCTCGCCCGGCAGCAGCTCGCGTCGGGGGCGTTTGCGGTGTGGGACGATCAGGCTGGTGTTGATGTAGGCGCCGTCGCCGAGGACTGTCACGCCCTCGCAATGCTGGGCCAGGCCGGAGTTCCGCCAGGCATGCGCGTCCGCGGTGGTGCCCGGCACCGGCCGGGCCGCGGCGATCACCAGGCGGGTGTCGGCGTCCACGATGACCTGCACGTTTGCCGAGAAGCGGTAGTTGCGTGACGAGGAGCCGACCTTGCGGTCACGGACGGGGACGAGGGTGCCGTCTACGATCCACAACCGGTCGGCGGCATCGGTGGTGGCCCGGGACGGCTCGAGCGCGATCAGTGGACCGAGCCGTTGGATCACCCGGCACACCGTCGAGGACGAGATCCCGAACAGCGGCCCGAGCTGCCGCATGGTCAGATTCGTGCGGTAGTACACGGCTACCAGCAGGACCCGCTTGGCCAGCGGAGGACACCACGGTCGGCCCCGCAGAGTCCCGTTGCCACCGCGGTCACGGACCGCCTTCAGCAGCCGCTCGAACTGCTCCAACCGCAGCCCCGTGAACGTCTCCACCCACACGCGTTCAGCCCTCAACACCCCAGCCATACACCGGAGATGCCCAGTTCACAGTCTTGTGCGACACCCTTTAGTACTGCAACGGTGCTTGTTCTGAGTGCTGGGCAGTTTTCAGGGGCTGTGTCCACGGCGTTTGTAGTGACTGAGCCGAGCTTGATACTGCCGTCTGCGGCGCCATGTCGACCAGTGCAGGATGTGGTCGCCTGGGGTGGGACGGCGGTTGGTGAGTCGGGTGATCAGGCGTCTGATCTCGGCAAGGCTGAGGTTGATGAGCTGGGAGGATCCGTTTCTGCTTTGTCCGTGTCCAGCTGTCGGGCCCGCAGGACGGTCAGGCAGGCGTGGGCGGCCATGGCCAGGGTCATGTGACGGTGCCAGCCGGGATAGCGGCGGACCTGGTAGTCGTCCAGGCCGCACTCCTGCTTGGCGGTCTGGAAGCATTCCTCCACCGCCCAGCGGCTGCCCGCGATGCGAATCAGCTCGTCCAGTGTGGTGCCGGCGGGGCAGTAGGCGATGTAGTAGGAGATCTCCTCAGGCAGCCCGGCGGACCATCGTCTTGGCCATCGCCACTTTCGTCTCGAAGGCGACACTGTCGTCGATGCCGCCCCGGCGGCAGCGTTCCCGGTCGTCCGTCCAGGAGGTGGGCAGGTAGAGCCGCCGGTCGATCAGAGTGCGTCCGCGGCTCGTGGCGTATGCGAGGAAGACGCCGATCTGGCAGTTCTCGGTGCGTCCGGCGGTACCGGAGTACTGCCTTTGCACACCGGCCGAGCGGATGCCCTTCTTGAGGAACCCGGTGTCGTCGACGATCAGGACGGCATCTGGGTCTCCGAGGTGTTCGACGACGTAGTCGCGTACGTCGTCCAGGACCTCGTCGGCGTCCCACTCGATGCGGTTCAGCAGTCGGTGGATGCGGTCGGGACCCTCATGTCCGGCCTCCTCCGCCAGCGTCCAGCCGTTCTTCCGCTCCAACGGAGCTACCAGCCCCCGCATATAGGCAAGCGCTGACTGACGCGGCTCCTCCCGGTTGAACCGGTGCACGAACCGCTCATGCACGGCCTCGAGTTCACCAGCCCACAACCTGGCATCAGCAAGGTCCCCACCCATGACCACATCAACGAACGAGCTGGCCAGCAGTCACGGCAAGCACCGTTGCAGTACTAACCCATGGCGGCGCGTGGTCCGACTTCCGGTCGAGCGCCTTCGCTCCTGACCGCCGTCCAGACCGTCCGCGTGACGGTGATCACGGACGTCCTTCGGGGGTGCTGCGTAGGCTTGGATCGTCGCCGCGGTGGGGTCCGCGAGAGTGGGCGAAGCCCTCCTCCAGTCACCTGACGGGGCGTCAGGAAAGTCAGCAAGTGGTCAGCATGAGTCCTGAAAAACCTGGGGACAGCTGCCCGAACATGCGACTCGTTGTAGGGTGTCGAAACAGCCCTTGACCTGCAAAAACGCAGGCAGGGAGCCTACTTGTGGGAGTGCCCCGATGTTGCGTACAATGTTCAAGTCCAAGATCCACCGAGCCACCGTCACCCAGGCCGACCTGCACTACGTCGGTTCGGTGACCATCGACGCCGATCTGCTGGACGCCGCCGACCTGCTGCCCGGTGAGCTCGTGCACATCGTGGACGTCACGAACGGTGCCCGGCTGGAGACGTACGTCATCGAGGGCGAGCGGGGTTCCGGCGTGGTCGGGATCAACGGGGCCGCCGCTCACCTCGTCCACCCCGGTGACCTGGTGATCATCATCAGCTACGCCCAGGTCACCGACGCCGAGGCGCGGTCGCTGAAGCCGCGGGTCGTGCACGTGGACGGCGACAACCGTATCGTCGCCCTGGGCGCCGATGCGTCCGAGCCGGTACCGGGCTCGGACCAGGAACGCAGCCCGCAGGCCGTGTCGGCCTGACGTACCGACCCTGCGCGGACGAGGAGCGTGGCCGTGAGCGACATCGAGATCCGTGACGAGCGGGCGGCGGGCCGTCTGGAGGCGGTCGCAGGCGGTGAGGTCGTCGGGCGCATCGAGTACTTCGTGCTGGACGAGCCCGAGCGCGCCCTCGTCCCCGTGCACACCGTCGTCGAGCCGGCCCACGAGGGCCGGGGCGTCGCGGGCTCGCTGGCACGTGAGCTGTACGCCGGCGCGCGGCGCGAGGGCGTCGCCGTCGCCCCGCTGTGTTCGTACGTCGCGAAGTGGGCCGAGCGCCACCCGGACGAGGCACCCGTGGCCGGTCCCGAGCTGCTGCGTGCGGCGAGGGAATGGCTCGCGGCGCATCCCGAGCGGTTCTGAACCGGGGATGGCGAGGACCACGAGCAACCACGAAGAAGGGGCCGCGCGTGCTGGCGCTGCTGCACACCTCGCCCGTTCACGTTCCGGTCTTCGACGCCCTGCGTGACGAGGCGCACCCGGGTCTGGAACTGCGGCACCACGTCCACGCCGAGCTGCTGGAGCGGGCGCGGCGCGAGGGGCCGGAGGCGGTGACGGAAGCCGTACGGGCCGTGCTGCGGCAGGCCGTCGCAGAGGGGGCGCGGGCCGTTGTGTGCACGTGCTCGACCATCGGTGGTGTCGCCGAGGCGGCCGCCGGCCGGGCCGGGGTGCCGGTGCTGCGGGTCGACCGGCCGATGGCCGCCGCCGCGGTGGCCGCCGGTCCGCGTGTCGTCGTCCTCGCCGCCCTGGAGAGCACGCTCGCGCCGACGACGGCACTGATCGGAGAGGAGGCCCGGGAGGCCGGCCGCCGCGTCGACGTGCGTACCCTCCTGGTCGACGGCGCCTGGCCGCGGTTCGAGGCCGGGGACACCGAGGGCTACCTGCGGCTGGTGGCCGAGGCTGCCGACGCCGTGACCGGCGCGGACGTGATCGTCCTGGCCCAGGCATCCATGGCGCCGGCCCGGGCGGCGACCAGGTCCGCGGTCCCGGTACTGGCCAGTCCCGCGCCCGGACTGGCCGCCGGGGCGGTGGCCGCACGTCTCGGGTAGTACTCTTCCGCCGCCGTGTCACCCGGGATGGTGGGCCACCTGGGCCCGGCCGTTCCTGCGGGGGAGTGAGTGAGGGGACGGCCGTCGGGTAGGCGGGGGACAAGTCCAGAGCCGATGTCGACCGACTGGCCGGAGGACAGCGTCATGACGAACCCGTATCCGGATCCCGTTCCACCAGGGCCCACCCCGGGACCCGCCCCCGGTCCGGACCCGGAGCCACAGCCACACCCGGTGCCGCCGCCGGGCCCCGCCCCGACACCCCCGCCTCCGCCCGGCCCGGGTCCGGAGCCGGCGCCCCCGCAGCCGACCCCGCCGCCCCCGCACCCCGGTCCGCCCGAGCCCTCCCCGTCGCCGATCCCGCCGGGGCCGGAGCCGGTGCCCAACCCGGAACCGGGACCACCGCTCACCTGAGCCGCGGGCAACGGCCGCACGAACGGAAGGAGGGCACTGGCGGTGGGCGACCGCACGGCCGCCCACCGCCAGTAGCCGGCGCTCGCTCACCGCGCCGCCCGCCCGCCCGTTACCCGCCTGGTACGCCTACGCGGTGACCTCCGACCGGTCCCCGCCCCACAGCGTGTGGAACGCACCGTCCCGGTCGGTCCGCCGGTACGTGTGCGCCCCGAAGAAGTCCCGCTGCCCCTGCGTCAGCGCGGCCGGCAGCCGCTCCGCGCGCAGGGCGTCGTAGTAGGCGAGGGCCGCGGCGAAGCCGGGTGTCGGGACGCCCTGCCGGGTCGCGGCGACGATGACCTCGCGCCAGTCGTCCTGGGCGTCGGCGATCTCCTGCGCGAACGTCCCGTCCGACAGCAGGCTCGGCAGGTCCGGCCGGGCGTCGTACGCGGCGCGGATGCGGTCCAGGAAGGCCGCGCGGATGATGCAGCCGCCGCGCCACAGTGCGGAGACCGCGCCCAGGTCGATGTCCCAGCCGTACTCCTCGCTGCCCGCCGCGATCTCGTGGAAGCCCTGCGTGTACGACACGATCTTCGACGCGTACAGCGCCTGCTCGACGCGGTCGGCGAAGGCGGCCGCCTCCGATTCGCCGAGCGGCGACGCCTTCGGGCCCGCCAGGCCGCGTGAGGCCTCCCGTAGCGCCGCGTGCCCGGACAGGGAGCGGGCGAAGACCGCCTCCGCGATGCCGGACACCGGAACGCCCAGGTCCAGCGCGATCTGCACCGTCCAGCGGCCCGTGCCCTTCTGCTCCGCCCGGTCGGCCACCACGTCCACGAACGGCTCCCCCGTCGCCCCGTCCACGTGCGACAGCACCTCCGCCGTGATCTCGATCAGGTACGAGTCCAGGCGGCCGGTGTTCCAGGTGCGGAAGATGTCCGCGATCTGCGCGGGGGAGTACCCGGCGACATCGCGCAGCAGCTGGTACGCCTCGCCGATCAGCTGCATGTCGGCGTACTCGATGCCGTTGTGCACCATCTTCACGAAGTGTCCGGCGCCGTCGGGACCGACGTGCGTGACACAGGGCGTCCCGTCCGCCGCCTTCGCGGAGATCTTCTCCAGCATCGGGCCGAGCGAGCCGTACGACTCCCTCGAGCCGCCCGGCATGATGCTCGGGCCGTTGAGCGCGCCCTCCTCGCCGCCGGAGATGCCGGTGCCGACGAAGTGGATGCCCTGCTCGCGCAGTTCGCGTTCCCGGCGCCGGGTGTCCGCGAAGTGGGCGTTGCCCCCGTCGATGATCATGTCGCCGGGTTCCAGCAGCGGCGCGAACTCCTGGATCACCGCGTCTGTCGGGTCACCGGCCTTCACCATGATCACCAGGCGCCGTGGCCGCTCCAGCGCGGCCACGAACTCCTTGGCGGTCTCGGTCGCGACGAAGTCGCCCTCGCGCCCGAACTCCTCCACCAGCGCGTGCGTGCGCGACGCGGTCCGGTTGTGCAGCGCCACCGTGTAGCCGTTGCGGGCGAAGTTGCGGGCGAGGTTGCGGCCCATGACCGCGAGACCCGTGACGCCGATCTGCGCTGTAGTGCTCATCGAGTTGGCTCCTGGTGACCTTGGTGGGGGTGATGCCCTGTGTCGGTGTCTGCCTCTGTGCGCTTGTGCGTCCGTACGCCCGTGCCCTGTGCGTCAGTACGCCCATGCCGTGTGTGTCTGTGCGCCTGTGCCTTGTGTCCTGTGCGTCCGTGCGCCGGTGCCTCGTGTGTCTGTGTGTCTGTGCGCCGGGATGCCTGTGTGTCCGTGGCGCCGGTCGTGCCCGCCAGTATCGCCGGTTTCGCCGCACGACCATCCTGACGTGCCGGTCCGCAGGTCGCACGTTCTGGACCGGCGGACTCCAGTACGCGCCGGAGGGGTCCGGTGCCTCAGCCGGAGGACGGCGCATTCGGCCAACGGGGGTTCTTTCCCGGCCACTTGGCGTGACCAACCGGCCGATTGCCGTCTTGTCCTGGCCTGTTCGCAGCGCTTACTTTTGCCCCTCCTGACGCAATGTCGAGGGGGATATCCATGGCCGTACGCGGCCGGCACCGCCGGTATCAGCCGAACAGGATCAACCGCGCCTCACTGACCGTCACCGCCGGCGGTGCGGGACTGGCGCTCCCGCTCATCGGTACCGGCACGGCGCAGGCGGCCGACGTGGAGACCTGGGACAAGGTCGCCGCCTGCGAGTCCACCAATGACTGGGACATCAACACCGGCAACGGCTACTACGGCGGGTTGCAGTTCACCCAGTCCACCTGGGAGGCGTTCGGCGGCACCCGGTACGCCCCGCGCGCGGACCTGGCCACCAAGGACCAGCAGATCGCCGTCGCCGAGAAGGTACTCGACGGCCAGGGACCCGGTGCCTGGCCGGTGTGCTCGCAGCGGGCCGGACTGACCCGGGGCGGTGACACGCCGGACATCCGGCCGGCCGGGGACGCGAAGGCCGGGAAGAGTCCGGAGCGGGCCACCGGGAAATCCGCCGGGAAGCCCACTGGGAAATCCGCCGGGAAGTCCGACTCCATGAAGGACGTCCAGCCCCAGACCACCCCGCAGTCCCGGGCCGGCAAGGCCAAGATGTACACGGTGGTCACCGGCGACACCCTGTCCGGCATCGCCGACGCACAGCAGGTCCGGGGCGGCTGGCAGCGGCTGTACGACGCCAACCGCGGCTCGATCGGCGCGGATCCCGACGTGATTCTTCCGGGCCAGCACCTGAAGTTGCGTGGCGAGGGGACCGCTACGGCGTCCCGCGGCGAGTCGGGGACGGCCGCGAAGCCCAAGACGAAGGCGACCGGACAGTCGCCCGCCAAGCAGTCGCCCGCCAAGCCGCAGCAGAAGCAGCCGAAGAAGTCGTCTCCGGACAGCGGCAAGGCCAAGAACAACAAGGCAGACAAGGCGGAGAAGGCGTCCAAGGCGAACAAGGCCACCACCCGCCACAGCTTCGTCGCCCCCGTCGACGCTCCCACCGGCACGCCGTACCACCAGGCGGGCTCCTCCTGGTCGAAGGGCTACCACACCGGCGTCGACTTCCCCGTCGCCACCGGCACCTCGGTGAAGTCGGTCGCGGCGGGCCAGGTCGTCAGCGCGGGCTGGGGCGGCTCCTACGGATACCAGGTGGTCGTCCGGCACGGCGACGGCCGGTACTCCCAGTACGCGCACCTCTCGGCGATCTCCGTGAAGGACGGCCAGTCGGTGGGCGCCGGACAGCGCATCGGCCGCTCGGGCTCCACCGGCAACAGCACGGGCCCGCATCTGCACTTCGAGGTGCGGACGGGGCCCGGCTTCGGCTCGGACGTCGACCCGGTGGCGTACCTGCGGGCCGGCGGGGTCAGGATCTGATCCGCACCCGATGCCGGCCGAGAACGGGCGGCGGGACGAACGGGCCACCGTAGAAGGGGCCGTAGGAGAGCGGCGCGTCGTCGCTCTCCGCCGGTTCCCGGGCCTCGTACGTCTCCTCGGCGGGGACGGTGTCCGGGACCTGCGAGGACACCGGTCGCCGTGGCCCGGGCACGCTCGAGGGCACGAAGACCTTGTCGGGCAGCGGGGTGACCCGCTGCCCGGCCTCTTCCCGCGCAGGCGTGTCCTCGCCCGGCTCCGGCCCTGGTCCGGGAGGCGTCGCAGGGGCCTCGTCGCCGGCGGGCGCCGGGGCTTCCCCGGCGGCCTCCCGCGCGATCCGTTCCGTCGTCAGCAGGATGAGCCCGCCCGCGGCCACCACGCCGCAGCTCAGGGCGAGCGCGGTGCCGGTCGTGCCGTAGCGGAAGGTTTCACCGAACATCGTGATGCCGACCGCGGCGGCCACCACCGGGTTCACCACCGTCAGCGTGGCCAGCGGGGCTGCCAGACCGGCGCCCCGGTAGGAGGCCTGCGACAGCAGCATGCCGGCCGTGGCGAGCACGCCGATCACGGCCAGGGACGGCAGGTCGGCGGCTGAAACACCACCGGTCCAGTCGACCGCGACCGTCTTGGTGAAGACGGAGGACATGCCGAAGGCTATGCCGGACGCGGTCGCCAGCAGGATGCTGCGCACCGCCGGGTGCCGGTGCACGGCCCGGCCGGCGATCATCAGGGCCACGACCACACCACCGGTGACGACGGACGCCCCGATCCGCTGCTCCGTGTCCAGTGACTGCGCGTCGGACGCGCCGACCAGGGACAGCAGACCCGCGAGACCGACCGTCGCCATGAGCGCGCCCCGCCAGGCCGTCGCGCCGGCCTTGCGGCCCACGAACAGCGCTGCCATGGGCAGGGCGAACACGATGGTGAGCGCGCCCAGCGGCTGCACCAGGCTCAGCGGCCCGAGGGCGAGGGCCACGACGTGCAGGAGGCCACCGAGGCCGTTGAGTCCGACCGCCGCCCACCAGCCGGGCCGGCGCAGCGGAGCGTACTGAGCACCCGGGGAGGACGCCGCGACCTGCTCCTGCACGATCGCTCCGCCCGCGTACGCCACGGCGGAGACGAGCGAGAGCAGCACGGACAACGCGAGGGCGCTCATCGGCTGCTCCTCTGCGTGAGGCGGGGGCCCTGGGCCCGGCGCGGCGAACGGTCGTCTTCCATGGACAACACGATGCCGTCTCCGCGTCTTCCCGTCGTCGTCCCTGAGCACTCATTGGGTCATACTGCCGATGGAGTAGGACGGCGGTGCCGTCCTCCCCAGGGTGGGCGACTTCAGGTGTGGGCCCCCTGACCCGGGTCCCCAGGGGCCTTGGTACTACTGCTCTTCGTGGACCTCGACCCCGGCCTCGCCGCCCTCCGCCCGCTGGGCGGCTTCTCCGTCCTGCACGCGTCCCCGCACCCGTCGCGGCCGTCGCCGACGCGGCCGCTCCCCACCCTCGCACACGCCTACGCGCCGGGACACGCGCCGGGGCACGGAGACGCGACGACGGACGCGCGGGCGCAGGTTCGGATCCAGATGCGGGAGGACCCACTGGCCTTCCGCGTCCAGAAGGTCGCCGCCGCACTCGGCGTCCCCGAGACCCGCGTGGCCGCCTCCGTGGCCCATCAGGGGCTCGCGGCCCGCCTGTGGTCGGTGACGCTGGGGTGCGCCGCCCTCTACGGCGGCGTCCCCGACCTCGCCCCGCCGCTGCTGCGCTGGGACCCCGACGCCGCCGCCCCCGACGACCTGTGGCTCGCCGAGGTACGTCCCCTGCCGGGCGACGTCGCCGCGATCGCGGAGCTCGTGCTCCACGGCCATCTGGTGCCGCTGACGGCGGCCCTGCACGCCCGCTACCGCGTCGCGGCCGGGCTGCTGTGGGGCAACGCCGCCTCCGCGCTGGCCGGCGCCGGCCGGGAACTGGACCGCTGGGTGCGCCGCCACGGCCGCGGGGACACCGCCGCTCGCGCCCGTTCCCTGACCACCGGTCTGCTCGCCCACCCCCTGCTCGCCGGGACCGGCGTCCTCACCGGCACCGCGTTCCGGCGCCGCAGCTGCTGCCTGTACTACCGGGCGCCCGGCGCAGGGGTCTGCGGCGACTGCTGCTTCTCCCGGCCGCCGGGGTCTCCCCGGTCTCCGCGGCCCCCGCGCCCTTCCCCGGGCGGCCCGTCTGAGTGACCATGAAGGGACCAGCCGCCGAGACGGGAGGTTCCGGGTGCGTGTGGGACTGCTGACCCGGGAGTACCCGCCGGACGTGTACGGCGGAGCGGGGGTCCACGTGGAGTTCCTCGCCCGGGAGCTCGCCCGCCTCGTCGACCTGGATGTGCACTGCTGGGGCGAGGGCCGCACCGGCGGCGTGCTCCGCCACCGCCCCTGGTCCGCGCTCGACGGCGCCAACGACGCGTTGCGCACCTTCTCCGTGGACCTCGCCATGGCCGCCGCCCTCGAAGACCGCGAACTGGTCCACTCCCACACCTGGTACGCGGGCCTCGGCGGCCACCTCGCCAAGCTCCTGCACGGCGTCCCGCACGTGATGACCGCGCACTCCCTGGAGCCGCTGCGGCCCTGGAAGGCCGAGCAGCTCGGCGGCGGCTACGCCCTCTCCGGCTGGGCCGAGCGCACCGCGGTCGAGAGCGCGGACGCGGTGATAGCCGTGTCCGGCGCCATGCGCGAGGACATCCTCGGCTGCTACCCGGCGCTGGACGCCTCCCGGGTCCACGTCCTCCACAACGGCATCGACACCACCCTCTACCGCCCCGACCCCGGCACCGGCGTCCTGGACCGGATCGGCCTGGACCGCTCCCGTCCGTACGTCCTGTTCGTCGGCCGCATCACCCGTCAGAAGGGCGTGCCCCACCTGCTGCGCGCCGTACGGGGCATCGATCCGGCCGCGCAGATCGTGCTGTGCGCCGGCGCCCCGGACACCCCGGGGATCGACCAGGAGTTCCGCGACCTCTTCGCCGAACTGAGCCGCGCCCGGAAGGGGGTGCACTGGATCCCGCGCATGCTGCCGCGCCCGGAGGTGATCCAGCTGCTGACCCATGCCGCGGTCTTCGTCTGCCCCTCGGTGTACGAGCCCCTCGGCATCGTCAACCTGGAGGCGATGGCCTGCGGTACGCCGGTGGTCGCCTCCGAGGTCGGCGGCATCCCCGAGGTCGTGGCGGACGGCGAAACGGGGGTCCTCGTCCCCAAGGACGGCAACGGCGACGGCGACGGCGACGACGTCTTCGAGGCGGGTCTCGCCCGGGCACTGGACTCCGTCCTCGGCGCCCCGGAGGCCGCCCGGAGGATGGGCGAGGCGGGCCGGCAGCGCGCGGTGGAGGAGTTCGGCTGGGACGCTGTCGCCCGCCGCACGGTCCGGCTCTACGAGGAGATCGTCAAGCAGGCTTGAGGCCGCCCCGCCCGGGGCGGCCGGGGGTGAACGAGGGTGAGGGGAGCGGCCATGCGTCGTGGAGGTCCTTCGGTGCTCGGGATCGTACTGGCGGGCGGGGAGGGCAAGCGCCTGATGCCCCTGACCGCGGACCGCGCCAAACCCGCGGTCACCTTCGGCGGCACGTACCGGCTGGTCGACTTCGTGCTGTCCAACCTGGTCAACGGCGACATCCTGCGGATCTGCGTCCTCACGCAGTACAAGTCGCACTCCCTGGACCGGCACATCACCACCACCTGGCGGATGTCCAGCCTGCTCGGCAACTACGTCACCCCCGTCCCCGCCCAGCAGCGCCTGGGCCCGCGCTGGTACCTGGGCAGCGCAGACGCCATCCTGCAGTCCCTGAACCTGGTCCACGACGAACAGCCCGAGTACGTCGCGGTCTTCGGCGCCGACCACGTCTACCGGATGGACCCGCGCCAGATGCTCGCCCAGCACATCGAGTCCGGCGCGGGCGTGACCGTGGCCGGGATACGGGTGCCGCGCACCGAGTCGCCGTCCTTCGGGGTGATCACCCCGGGCTCCGACGGCCGGACCGTCACCGGCTTCCTGGAGAAGCCCGCCGACCCTCCCGGGCTGCCCGGCGACCCCGAGCGCGTCTTCGCCTCGATGGGCAACTACGTCTTCACCACCAAGGCCCTCGTCGAAGCCCTGCACCGCGATGCCGAGGACGAGAACTCCGTGCACGACATGGGCGGTTCCATCCTGCCCCGGCTCACCGACCGGGGCGAGGCCGCGCTGTACGACTTCAGCGCCAACCACGTGCCGGGGGAGACCACCCGGGACCAGGGGTACTGGCGGGACGTCGGCACCCTCGACGCCTACTACGACGCCCACATGGACCTGATCGCCGAGCGGCCCGCCTTCAACCTCTACAACCGGGACTGGCCGATCTACACCCACGCCGCGCAGCTCTCGCCCGCGCGCTTCAACGCCGGCGGCATCGCGGGCGAGTCGATCGTCAGCGCGGGCGCTCTGGTCCGCGGGCAGGTCACCCGGTCGGTGCTCTCGCCGGGCGTGGTGGTCGACCCGGGAGCGGTCGTGCAGGGCTCGGTGCTGCACGACAACGTGCACATCGGCCGGGGCGCGGTCGTGCGCGGGGCGGTGCTGGACAAGAACGTGGACGTGCCGCCGGGGGCGACGATCGGCGTCAACCCGGAGCGGGACGCCGAGTTGTACACCGTCTCCAAGGGTGGCGTGATCGCGCTGGGCAAGGGACAGCGGGTGTTGTGACGAAGGGTTGGCGACCGGTTGACGGCTGTGGGGCGGCCCCGGGGGCGTGCGATGCGCGCGATACCCGCGACACCTCCGGGACCGTTGTCATGTCCCTGGACGCCAGGCGCAATCCGTGCTGTCATGCCTCTGCACCATGCTGTTACATCGATGTATGACATCGATGTCCTGAGCCATCAGCCACCACCCGTTCTCGAGGAGAGGGTCAGTGCGCACCAAACGACTCAGAGACCGACTGGCACTACTGCTCGCCGCCGCACTCGGCGTCACCGGACTCGCCGCCGTGCCGAACGCGAGCGCGGCCGACGACGCCGCGGAGATCCACGGGCTGAAGGGCGAGTACTACACCCACTCGGCCCCCGGCGCCTTCGACTTCCACGAACTCAAGGCCACCGGCTTCGACCCGCAGCTCGACTTCAACACCCTGGAGCCGCGGCTGGCCTTCGCCACCGGGCAGTCGGACGACGTCAGCGTCCGCTGGACCGGCAAACTGGTGCCGGAGAAGACCGGTGCCCACACCTTCTCGGTCATCGGCGACAACGGCTTCCGCCTCTGGATCGGCGGACAGCTCGCCATCGACCACTGGGTCGACGACTGGGACCGTGAGCAGACCGCCGAGCCCATCGAGCTGACGGCCGGCCAGTCCTACGACATCAAGCTGGAGTACTTCGAGCACTACGGCGGCTCCAACCTGCACCTGCGCTGGACCGAGCCCGGTGGCAGCAAGGAGCCGGTCCCGCAGTCGGCGTTCCGCCTGCCCGACGGCTTCGACTACGACGGCGCGACGGCGACCGCCGTCCAGTCCACCGGCCGCACCCTCAAGCTCGACTTCCCCCGCCCGCTCGCCGCGGCCCCGGCCGGTCTCACCGACCACCTCGAAGCGGTGATCGGCGGCGCCACGTGGCCCCTGGGCGAGGCCCAGGTCGACCCCGCCGACCCCACCGCCCTCCTCGTGGCCCTCGACCAGCCCGTCGTCGGCAACAAGGACGGCGACGCGCCCGGCACCGCCGACGTCCGCTACGACGGGGAGGGCGGCCTCACCGATGCGGAAGGCAACGTTGTCAACGCCTTCTGGAGCAGTGGCGGCAACCACTCCACGTACGAGCTGCGCACCGACTGGGCCGACGAGGTGGGCCCGGACAACGCCCTCCCGGAGTACCCGCGTCCGCAGCTGACCCGCGACGACTGGCGGAACCTCAACGGCCGCTGGCAGTTCGCCGCCGCCGAGGCCGGCGAGCAGCCGCCGGTGGGCAAGAACCTGAAGGAGCGCATCCTCGTCCCGTACCCGGTGGAGTCCCAGCTCTCCGGCATCCAGCGGCACGAGGACCGCATGTGGTACCGCCGCACCTTCACCGTGCCCCGCGACTGGCACATCGGCCGCGGCCAGCGCCTCAAGCTCAACTTCGGTGCCGTGGACTGGCAGTCCGAGGTGTACGTCAACGGCGTCAAGGTCGCCGACCACAAGGGCGGTTACGACAAGTTCAGCGCCGACGTCACCGACGCGCTCAAGCCCGGCCGCACCCAGGAGCTGATCGTCGGCGTCTACGACCCGACCGACGCGCGGGGCGCCGAGAACCCGCCGGTCGGCAAGCAGAGCCTGGACCCGAGCGGCATCTGGTACACACCCAGCTCCGGCATCTGGCAGACGGTCTGGATGGAGCCGGTCGCCCGGGACCACGTCGACTCGCTGAAGCTGACCCCGCACATCGACGGGGAGGCGGGCACCCTGACCGTCGAGCCGAAGGGCGTGCGCGACGGTGTACGGGTCCGCGCGACGGCGTATGCCGGACACCGCAAGGTCGCCACGGCGAGCGGACGCACCGGCGAGCCGCTGACGCTGAGGATCCACGACCCGCGCCTGTGGTCGCCCGACGACCCGTTCCTGTACGACCTGAAGGTCACCGTCGGACACGACCGCGTCGAGAGCTACTTCGGGATGCGTTCCATCGCCGTCGAGAAGGTGAACGGCGTGCCGCGCACGATGCTCAACGGTGAACCGGTCTTCATGATGGCCACCCTCGACCAGGGCTTCTGGCCGGACGGCCTGCACACCGCGCCCACCGACGAGGCCCTCGCGCACGACCTGAAGCTGCACAAGCAGCTCGGCTTCAACTCCGTGCGCAAGCACATCAAGGTCGAGCCGGACCGCTGGTTCTACTGGGCCGACAAGCTGGGTCTGCTGGTGTGGCAGGACATGCCCTCGATGACGCCGGGGGTGAACCCGAACGCCGCCTCCCGGGCCGAGTTCGAGCGTGAGATGAAGGAGATGATCGACGAACACATCAGCCACCCGTCGATCATCATGTGGGTCACCTTCAACGAGGGCTGGGGCCAGTACGACATCAAGCGCGTCGCCGAGCAGGCCAAGGCCTGGGACCCGACCCGCCTCGTCAACAACCAGTCGGGCCTGAACCTCGGGGCCGACGGAGGCGCCGGCGACATCATGGACGAGCACGGCTACCCGAGCCCCGCCCTGCCGCCCTCGCCGGACGGCGAACGCGCCCTGGTCAGCGGCGAGTACGGCGGCCTCGGTCTCGCGGTGCCCGGACACGCCTGGTCCGTGCAGCAGTCGTACGTCGACGTCGACCCCCAGGCCTACACCGACGGCTACCTCACCAAGCTCGACGAGGTGCGCGCCCTGGTCTGCCGGGGAAGCAACGGCGCCGTCTACACCCAGATCTCGGACGTCGAGGGCGAGCTCAACGGCCTGACGACCTACGACCGCAAGGTCCTCAAGCCGGACGTCGAGCGGGTGAAGGCCGCCCACGAGGCCCTGATCCACGACGCGTCCCAGCCCACCCCGGCGGGGTGCCCGGCCGGCTGAGCCCGCGCACGGCATCCCGCACGACACCGCAGACCTTCCGGAGGGCACCGCACACGGGAGGCATCCGGCGTCTGCGCCTGTGCGTGGCCGGGGTGGTGGCAGCGTCCGCGCTGGTCACCGCCCCGGCGGCCCGGGCCGCACAGCCGCCCACCAGCACCTCACCGACCTGGTGAACCCGTTCGTCGGGACGGAGAACGAGGCTGCCCCGACCGTCACGGCGCCCGGCACCTCGGAGACACCGACCGCTATGTCCCGTCGCCACGCACCGACGGCGCGGCCTACGACCGGACCTGCCTGACGGCCGACGCCCTGCGCTCCTTCCGGTCGCGCGGGTCCACGGTCGGCCCGCAGCCGTCCGGGTGGGGAACCCCCGCGGCGGCGGCGCCGCCACCCCCTGACCTGAGCGCAGACACCCCATGAGTCCCTGGAGTCCCGCCCTTCACACAGGGGCGGGACTTTAATCTGTTGTTAACTGTGCGTAGCCTGATCGTACTTGACCGTAATCGGCGGAGGGCGATTGACTGCTTGTCCATCCGTCGTCCATGCGTCGTCCTTGCGAGGCAAGCCCTTGACTCCCGACCCGCTCGCTCCCCTCGACCTCGCGTTCTGGAACATCGAGTCCGCCGAGCACCCCATGCACCTCGGCGCGCTCGGGGTGTTCACGGCCCACTCGTCCACGGCGGGCGCCCACGCGGCGGACCTGCTCGCCGCCCGCGCCCCCTCCGTGCCCGGACTGCGGATGCGGATCCGGGACACCTGGCAGCCGCCGCTCGCCCTGCGGCGGCCGTTCGCGTTCGGTGGCGCCACCCGTGAACCCGACCCCGGCTTCGACCCGCTCGACCACGTCCGGCTGCACGCGCCGACGACGGACTTCCACGCCCGGGCGGGCCGCCTCATGGAGCGCCCGCTGGAGCGAGGCCGGCCACCGTGGGAAGCGCACGTGCTGCCCGGCGCGGACGGCGGCTCCTTCGCCGTGCTGTTCAAGTTCCACCACGCCCTCGCCGACGGCCTGCGGGCCCTGACCCTCGCCGCGGGCGTCCTCGACCCGATCGACCTTCCCGCGCCCAGGCCCCGCCCCGCGCGGCCCCCGCGCGGTCTCCTGCCGGACGTGCGCGGACTGCCGGGCAGGGTGCGCGGCGCCCTGTCCGACGCGGGCCGCGCCCTCGACATCGGCGCCGCCGCGGCCCTGTCCACCCTCGACGTGCGCTCTTCGGCCGCGCTCACCGCCGGATCCTCCGGCACCCGCCGCACCGCCGGCGTCGCCGTCGACCTCGACGACGTCCACCGCGTGCGCAAGGCCGTCGGCGGCACCGTCAACGACGTCCTGATCGCGGTCGTCGCCGGCGCCCTGCGCCGCTGGCTGGACGAGCGCGGCGACGGAAGCGAGGGCGTCGCGCCCCGCGCCCTGATCCCCGTGTCCCAACGCCGCCCGCGTGCCGCCCACCCACAGGGCAACCGGCTCTCGGGCTACCTGATACGGCTTCCGGTCGGCGACCCCGACCCGCTGTCCCGCCTCGGCACGGTCCGCGCGGCCATGGACCGCAACAAGGACGCGGGACCCGGCCGGGGAGCCGGCGCCGTCGCCCTGCTCGCCGATCACGTCCCCGCGCTCGGCCACCGGCTCGGCGGACCGCTGGTCGGACAGGCAGCCCGTCTGTGGTTCGACATCCTGGTCACCAGTGTCCCCCTGCCCAGCCTCGGCCTGCGGCTCGGCGGCCACCCGCTCACCGAGGTCTACCCGCTGGCGCCGCTGGCCCGGGGCCACTCCATGGCGGTGGCCGTCTCGACCTACCGGGGGCAGGTCCACTACGGCCTGGTCGCCGACGCCGAGGCGGTGCCGGACCTCGACCGGTTCGCCCTGGCCCTGGCGGAGGAGGTGGAGACATTGCTCACCGCCTGCGCTCCCTGAGGCGGACGGGTTTGGCTCCGTGCCCCGGCGCCGAATAAAATCCGCTGTTCGAAAGCGGACGCGTCTCGGAGCGCCGCGACGGTGACCAGGGAACGGCAGCGGCGATGACGGTGACACAGGACGGTTCGGCGACCACGGACGAGGTGGCGCAGGAGCCCGGGAACGAGGCGGGGTACGGCCCCGGTATCGACCCGGAGCGGCTCGCCGTCTGCCTGAGTGTGCTGGAGGAACTCGACGGACTCGACGTCGACCACCCGGACGCCGTCCGGGTCCGCCGGGCCACCTCGCACATCTACCGGATGGTCAAGCAGCGCCGGCGCCAGGAGCGCCGGGCCGCGAAGACCGCGCACGACAAGGCGGTGACCGAGGCCACCGCCACCGGCTCCGCCGAACGCATCGACGACGAGACCGAAGGCCTCCTGCCCTCCTCCCGCACCGAGGAGGGCAGCATCGCGGGGATACTCCAGCGTCCCCGCTCCTGCTACATCTGCAAGCAGCGGTACACCGAGGTCGACTACTTCTACCACCAGCTCTGCCAGAGCTGCGCCGCCGAGAACCGGGCCCGCCGCGACGCCCGCGCCGACCTCACCGGCAAGCGGGCGCTGCTCACCGGCGGCCGGGCCAAGATCGGCATGTACATCGCGCTGCGGCTGCTGCGCGACGGCGCGCACACCACGATCACGACCCGCTTCCCCAAGGACGCCATCCGCCGCTTCAAGGCGATGGAGGACTCCGCGGACTGGATGCACCGCCTGGAGGTCGTCGGCATCGACCTGCGCGACCCGGCCCAGGCCGTGGCCCTCGCCGAGCAGGTCACCGAGCAGGGCCCGCTCGACATCCTGATCAACAACGCGACGCAGACCGTGCGCCGCCTGCCCTCCGCGTACGCCGCGCTCGTCGAGGGCGAGAGCGCCCCGCTGCCGGCCGGTGAGCTCCCCGCCCACCACGTCATCGGCGCTTTCAACTCCGGTGCGGTGGACGGACTGGCCGCGCTGCCCGCGGGTGTCACGGGGCTCGACGCGCAGCAGGTGGCCGACCTCGCCCTGGTCGCCGGCAACGCCAGTGTGGTCCGGCACCGGGAGGGCACCGCCATCGACGCGGGCGGTCTGGTCCCCGACGTCGTCGACACCAACACCTGGGTCCAGACCATCGAGCAGATCTCCCCGGTGGAACTGCTCGAGACGCAGTTGTGCAACTACACCTCGCCGTTCATCCTCATCAGCGCGCTGCGGTCGTCGATGGCCGAGGCCGCGCGCAAGGCGCCCGCGGGGCGCGCCTATGTCGTCAACGTCTCCGCGATGGAGGGCGTGTTCGCCCGCGGCTACAAGGGCGCGGGCCACCCGAACACCAACGCGGCCAAGGCGGCGATGAACATGGTGACCCGGACCAGTGCCCAGGAGATGTTCGACACCGACGGCATCCTGATGACCTCGGTCGACACCGGCTGGATCACCGACGAGCGTCCCCACTACGACAAGCTGCGCCTGGCCGACGCCGGTTTCCACGCCCCGCTCGACCTGGTCGACGGCGCGGCCCGCGTCTACGACCCGATCGTGCGCGGCGAGGCGGGCGAGGACCTGTACGGCGTCTTCCTCAAGGACTACGCACCCGGCAAGTGGTGACCGCGGGGGACTGACGCACCCGGATGGTGATCGCCGGGGACCACCACCCGGCCCGTGGTGATCACGAAGGACCACGCACCCGGCCCGTGGTGATCACGAAGGGCCACCCACCCGGCCCGTGGTGATCGTGGTGACGGGCTGACGGTGTCCGATCCGGAGGCCGCCAGCCGGGCCCCCGGCCACCGTCGGGGCGAACGCCGGTGTGCCCGGCGCGTCGGTCACGCGTACTGCGCGACGTGATCCCGTACAGACCCCGCCGCGCGCCCGCGGCCCGTCGGGGCCACCGCATGGCCTCCGGGATCCCGGGCGCCCCTCGCGCGCTCGCGCGCGAACCCTCAGGGGCGTCTGAAGTCGACGGCGCCGAGCCGCGAGTGCCGCGCCGCCGTCAGCTCGAGTATCGTGCGCCAGTCCTCCAGCACCCCGGCGTCGAAGACGGTGGTGCGGGCCTCCTCGTCGGCCTGGCGCAGGCTGGCCAGGTCGTCGTCGTGGGCCCAGGCGTCCGGGTGGGCGTGCCGGCGCACCAGGCGGGCGACGCGTGAGCCGAGCAGCGGCCGCACCGCGTCCGCCGTCCGGCCGGCCGGGTTGCCGGGCCACAACAGCCGGCCCACGGGCGACACCAGGCCGGCCACTTGGAGTTCCTTGTCGGCGGGGCGGCGCCGGCGCAGCAGCGCGGCGGTCCGCAGTGCGTGTCCGTGCAGGTCCACGGGCTCGCTGCCGTGCTCCGCCGAGGACCGTTCGCCCCGGCAGGTGTACAGCAGGTCCATCAGCTCCTCGACGCTGCGCAGTTCCATGCCTCGGTCCTCCCACGAGACAGCCGTTGCCGACCAGCAGCAGACCATGGCGAGCTTGCGCCGCAGCCAACGGCAACTTAACTGCGCGACCCGCCGCCGACGGCATTCGAAGGTCAGGTCGATGATGTGGGCCGAACGGGTGAGCTGTGAGCGGTGCACAAGCGGGTGAACCGGGGCGAACTGGGGCCAACTGTGCGCGGAACGAAGGGCAATGCTTCTCTCATGTTTTGAGCCCCATAGAGCGCACCCCCGCTCATCTGGTTAATCTGGAGCGGATGGACGGCAGTACCAGGGCACTACCCACACCCAAGGTCCGTCATGGGGCAGCCGGTTCACAACGGCCTGCTCTCGCACGAGTTGCCGGCGCCACCGCGTCCGAACTGCATTCGACCCACACCCGAGCGGGCGCCGGGTGCCGGACAGGAGACTGGCCGACAGGCCCCGAGGGTGACCCGACACATAAGGAGTGCGCGGTGACACCGGAGACGACGACGAGTCCAGAGCAACGCCCCGAGGAACGCACCGAGCGCGCGGTCCGCCGGCCCGGAGAGATCGGCAGCCTCGACGTGTGGGCCCGGTCCGCCCCGATCCGACTCGCGGGATACGAGGAGGACCTCGCCGAGCCCCACATCCTGCCCAGCGTGGACTGACCCGCGCCACCACCCTCAGGACGTGCCGGACGCATGGGCGTGCGAGACTCGCGCCCATGCTGATCAGGGAAGCGACGGCCGACGACTGGCCGCACATCTGGCCGTTCTGGCACCGCATCGTCGCGGCCGGCGAGACCTACGCCTGGGACCCGGACACGTCCGAGGAGGACGCCCGGGCCCTGTGGATGAACCCCGCCAAACGCGTCTACGTCACGGAGGACGACACCGGCACCGTCGTCGCCTCCGCCTACGTCACCCCCAACTACGGCGGCCCCGCCGCACGCATCGCGAACGCCGGATTCATGGTCGACCCCGACCGGGCCGGACGGGGCACCGGCCGGGCCCTCGCCGAACACGTCCTGGCCGCCGCCAGGGCCGACGGGTACCGGGGCATGGTCTTCAACGCCGTCGTCGAGACCAACCCCGCCGTGAAGCTCTGGACCTCCCTCGGTTTCACCGTCCTGGGCACGGTGCCGGACGCCTTCGACCACCCGCGGCACGGGCGGGTCGGCCTGCACGTCATGCACCGCGCGCTGTAGGGACCCTCAGGCCGGCGGGGCCGGCCGCCGCCACGGACGCGGCGCCTCGATCCGCCCCGCACGCTCCGGCGGCGCGGCCTCCGGCCCCGGGAGCCCCACCAGCCGTACGGCGCGGGGGCGCGGGCCCGAGGCGCAGGGTGCCGCACGACCGAACGGGACCACCGTCGCGGGCCGGCCGGTCAGGTTCCAGGACGGAGTGCAGGGCGAGTACGCCGAGTTGGCCGCCATTCCCCCCGCCGGCCCCGCTCGTGCCAGGGCCCGCCCCGGGGGAGCGGTGGGCCGGCGCCGGGGTGGGCAGGACGTCGTACCCGGCCGGGAACGGCGCCAGGCGCCGGCGCGGCCTCCCGGCCCTCGCCGGTGACCGTACCGCTCCCGGGCCTGTCCGGCATTCTGCACGCGATCGGCGTGCGGCTCCCCGCGGCCGAGAGGCCCGGCCCCGCGCACAGGCGGACCGGCGGCCTCGCCGTCCGCACCGGCTGGACGACAGCACCCGCCGCGCCCACGGTCCTGCGGATCACCGCGGCGAGCCCCCGGCGACCCGCGCTTCGCCCTGGAACCACGCGCACGGTGACGACGTACGCCACCGCACCCTCCACCGTGTCCGTCCGCCCGGCGCCCGCCGCGCCCTCGGCGGCTCTGCCGTTGCCGGCGTGCCTGGTTCGCCGGCGGCTTTCCCCCGAGCGGAGCGAGCGCGCCGCACGGTTCGAACCGCGTGCGGTGGGGGAGCTGTACACCACGTCGGAACCCGCCGCCGTGACACACCCGGTAACCCCCGCACCCCCGTCCTCACCCGCCCCCTCAACCACGGAGCGTCCCGCATGCACGACGACCGCGACCTGGTCGAAGCCCGCCTCGAGCGCGTTCTCGACGAGCGCGTCCGCCCTGCCGTGTACCCCGAGTCCGTGCCGCTGGACGTGGCGGTGTGGCACGCGCCCGACGAACCCGTGCCGGTCGCCGAGGGACTCGCGGCCGACCCCCGCCCCATCGAGGTGGGAGCCCGCTGGGGAGCCCCCTGGGGCACCAGCTGGTTCCGCGTCACCGGAACCGTCCCCGAGGAATGGGCCGGCCGGACGGTGGAGGCCGTCCTCGACCTCGGCTTCGACGAGAACATGCCCGGCTTCCAGTGCGAGGGCCTGGTCTACCGGCCCGACGGCACCCCGGTGAAGGGCCTCAACCCGCGCAACCAGTGGGTGCGGATCGCCGCTCCCGCGGAGGGCGGCGAGCAGGTGCGCCTGCACATCGAAGCCGCCTCCAACCCCGTCGTGTTCGGCCACCGCCCCTTCGTGCCCACGCCGCTCGGCGACAAGGACACCGCGGGCAGCGAACCGCAGTACACGCTCACCCGCATGGACCTCGCCGTCCTCGACGAGACGGTGTGGCACCTCGTGCTCGACCTGGAGGTGCTCGGCGAGCTGATGGCCGAACTGCCCGTGGAATCGCCGCGCCGCTGGGAGATCCTGCGGGCCGTGGACAAGGCACTGGACGCCATCGACCTCCAGGACGTCAACGGCACGGCGGAGGAGGCCCGTTCCCGCCTCACCGAGGTACTGTCCGCCCCCGCCGTCCCCTCCGCGCACCGCCTCAGCGCCGTCGGCCACGCGCACATCGACTCGGCGTGGCTGTGGCCGCTGCGCGAGACCGTGCGCAAGGTGGCCCGTACCGCCTCCAACATGACCGCCCTCCTGGCGGACGAGCCGGACTTCGTCTTCGCCATGTCGCAGGCCCAGCAGTGGGCGTGGATCCGCGACCACCGGCCCGAGGTGTGGGCCGGGGTGAAGAAGGCCGTCGCGGACGGCCGGTTCGTGCCGGCCGGCGGCATGTGGGTGGAGTCGGACACCAACATGCCCGGCTCGGAGGCGATGGCCCGGCAGTTCGTGCACGGCAAGCGGTTCTTCCTCGACGAGTTCGGCGTCGAGAACGACGAGGCGTGGCTCCCGGACACCTTCGGCTTCGCGGCCGGACTGCCGCAGATCATCAAGGCGGCCGGCACCAAGTACCTGCTGACACAGAAGATCTCCTGGTCGCAGACGAACAAGTTCCCGCACCACACCTTCCGCTGGGAGGGCATCGACGGCACCCGGATCTTCACGCACTTCCCGCCGGTCGACACCTACAACTGCTCCATGAACGGCGGCGAGATCGCGCACGCCGCCCGCAACTTCAAGGACAAGGGCGTCGCCCGGCACTCCCTCGCCCCCACCGGCTGGGGTGACGGAGGGGGCGGCACCACCCGCGAGATGATCGCCAAGGCGGCCCGGCTGCGCGACCTCGAAGGCTCGGCGACGGTCGAATGGGAGACCCCGCACGCCTTCTTCGAGAAGGCCGAGGCCGAGAACCCCGAGCCGCCGGTCTGGGTCGGCGAGCTGTACCTCGAACTGCACCGCGCCACCCTCACCAGCCAGGCCAGGACCAAACAGGGCAACCGCCGCAGCGAACACCTGCTGCGCGAGGCCGAGCTGTGGGCGGCCACGGCCGCCGTGCGCACCGGGTTCCCCTACCCGTACGAGGACCTGGACCGGATCTGGAAGACAGTGCTGCTGCACCAGTTCCACGACATCCTGCCGGGCTCCTCCATCGCCTGGGTGCACCGCGAGGCCCGCGCGACCTACGACCGGATCGCCGCCGAGCTGAACCGGATCATCGACGCCGCCCAGCGCGCCCTGGCCGGCGAGGGCGACACCCCGTTGGTCTTCAACGCCGCCCCGCACACCCGGGCCGGTGTCCGGGCGGGAGCCGCCGCGACCCCCGCCACCGAGGGCCGCACCGTCCTCACCCCCCGCCCGGGCGGCGGGTACGTCCTGGACAACGGTCTGCTGCGCGTCGGGATCGACGACCGGGGGCTGGTCGTCTCGGCGTACGACATCGGCGCCGACCGCGAGACGATCGCGCCCGGCGGTGCGGGCAACCTGCTCCAGCTCCACCCCGACGTCCCGAACAAGTGGGACGCCTGGGACGTCGACGCGTTCTACCGCAACACGGCCACCGACCTCACCGACGCGGACGAGGCCGTCCCCGGCGACGACGGCGCGTCGGTGCGGATCGTCCGCTCCTTCGGCTCCTCCCGCGTCACCCAGGTGCTGACGCTCGCACCGGGGGAACGGCGGCTGGAGGTGGACACCGAGGTCGACTGGCACGAGACGGAGAAGTTCCTCAAGCTCGCCTTCCCGCTCGACGTACACGCCGAGCGGTACGCGTCGGAGACCCAGTTCGGGCACTTCCACCGGCCCACGCACACCAACACCAGCTGGGAGGCGACCAAGTTCGAAGCCTGCAACCACCGCTTCGTCCACCTCGAGGAGCCCGGCTGGGGAGTCGCCGTCGTCAACGACTCGACGTACGGCCACGACGTGACCCGCACCGTCCGCACCGACGGCGACGCCGGTACGACCACCACCGTCCGCGTCTCCCTGCTGCGCGCCCCGCGTTTTCCGGATCCCGAGACCGACCAGGGCGTGCACCGGTTCCGGCACGCGCTGGTGCCGGGCGCGGGCATCGGCGACGCCGTGCGCGAGGGCTGGCGGATCAACCTGCCCGAGCGGCGCGTGACGGGCGCCGGCGAGGTCGCGCCGCTGATCGCGGCCGACCGGGACGCGGTCGTGGTCACCGCCGTCAAGCTGGCCGACGACGGCAGCGGCGACGTGGTGGTCCGCTTCCACGAGGCCCACGGCGGCCGGGCGAGGGCCACCCTGACGGCAGGTTTCCCGGTCGCGGGCGTGGCGGTCACCGACCTGCTGGAACGCCCGCTCACCGGGGAGGAGGCCGCGGTGGAAGCAGACGGCGACCGGATCGCCGTACGACTGCGTCCGTTCCAGCTGATGACGCTGCGGCTGACGCGCGCGTAGCGCCTCGACGAGGACCCGGCCCGGCCGACGGGCCGGGCCGGGTCCTCGTCATGGTCGCCGAGCGGTTCCCGCCAGCCGGGTCGGCGGCAGATACTCCCGCACGTACGTCCGCTCCCAGCACGCGCCCGTCTCCCGCAGCTCCCGCCACGTCGTGTACCGGTAGCGGAACAGCCGGGCGCGGACGAAACGCGGCGGCGCGTCGGGCGGGAACGGGGAGCGGCGCAGCAGCCTCAGCGTCGCCCGGTCGTTCTCCAGCAGCCGTTCCACGAAGGTGCCGAACCACGACCCGGCGTACGAGGGCGACAGCGCGGCGAACCACATCAGCCAGTCGAGGCGCAGGTGGTACGGCGCGAACTGGCGCGGCCAGCGCCGCGGGTCCCCGGGCTTGCCCTTGAACTCGTACTCCCGCCAGTCCCCGTCCTCGCGGGCCACCTCGTCGGCGGTCCCCTCGACCACCACCTCGTAGCGGACCCGGCTGACGGTTCCGAAGGCACCGTAGGTGTTGACCAGGTGGAGCGAGTCGAAGGAGCGGTTCATCACCTGGCCGCGGGAGAGCATGTTGCGGACCGGCCGGTGGCTCAGGAACACCAGCAGCGCCGCCACCGCGAGGACCACCACCTCGTACCAGAGCGGCGCGGCGGCCACGGACGGGGGATCGGCCGGGAACTCCACCGCCGACAGGGCCAGCACGATGGTGATCCAGTTCAGCCAGGAGAAGTTGCCCGACAGCACCAGCCACAGCTGGGTCACGATCATCAGCGCCGCGGCGGCCGTCGCCACGGGCTGCGGAGTGAAGAGCAGGAAGGGCACCACTAGCTGTGTGACATGGTTCGCGGCCACCTCGACACGGTGCGCGGGCCGCGGGAGGTGGTGGAAGAACCAGCTCAGCGGGCCCGGCATCGGCTGGGTCTCGTGGTGGTGGTCCAGGCAGGTCAGCTTCCGCCAGCACTCGTCACCCCGCATCTTGATCAGCCCCGCTCCGAACTCGACCCGGAACAGCAGCCAGCGCAGCAGGAACAGCACGACGATCGGCGGCGCCACCTCGTCGTTGCCGAGGAACACCGCGACGAAGCCGGTCTCCAGCAGCAGCGACTCCCAGCCGAAGGAGTACCAGGTCTGCCCGACGTTGACGATCGACAGATACAGGACCCACGGCACCAGCCACAGCAGCATGGCGCCCCACAGCGGCAGCAGCGAGTCCAGCCCCGCCACCAGCGCCGCCGACACCGCGCAGCCCGCCCACGCCACGGCCGCGAAGAGACGGTCCGAGTAGCGCAGCTGGAACAGGCTCGGCGCCCGTCCGAACGGCACCCGCTCGACGAACCGGGGCACGGGCGTCAGGCCGCGCTCGCCCATCAGCGCACGGAACTGGAGGGCCGCCGTCAGGAACGCGACCAGGTACACGACGGCCAGGGCCCGCTGGAAGACCAGCCGGCTCAGCCAGTAGTCGGGTGCGGTGAACCACTCCACGGCCGCGCTCCTCTCGTACGATAACGCTCGGTGTACCCCGGCCGGCCGGAGGTTTCCCGGAGGCAGGGCCCGGTGGCGGACCAGCAGTCGAAGAATCAGGCGAATCCTGGCAAGGTGGGGCCCATGGCTGATCGGGGAGCGAGTGCCCTGCCACTCCCGGACGACTGGCCCGCCCACCCGGACCCCATCCTGGCGCTCAACCGCATGGGCAGCTTCGACTGGGACCTGGACACGGGACTCTTCCACATGGACGCCCAGGCCTACGAGGTGTTCGACCTGCGCCCCGAGGAGTACGACGGGCGCCCCGAGTCGCTGTCGGCGCGCGTTCCCGCGGCGGAGGGCAGCCGCCTGGACGCCCTGGTCGCCCAGGCCATGAAGGACGGCAGCGAGAACTACGGCACCTACTTCCGCCTGCGCTGCCGCGACGGCACCCTGCGCTGGACCCGCACCCAGGGCTACATCCGCCGCGACGAGACCGGCCGGCCGCGCCGCATCATCGGCATCGTCCGCGACGCCACCCAGGAGGTCGCGGACATCGAGGCCCGCCGCGAGCAGGCCGCACAGGACGAGGCCCGCCGCCGGCTCACCAACGTCGTCCAGCTCGCCACGGCCGCGCTCGCGCACGCCCGTACCGTGGACGACGTCATCGACGTCCTGCGGGACACCCACGGCCTCACCCGGCTCGGCGCCGCCAGCCTCGTCATGGGCCTGGTCGAGGCCGACCGCATCCGGCTGGTCGCCGACGGCCCCGACAACAGTTTCGTCCCCGGCACCCGCGTCACCCGGATCGACGAGCCGTACCCGATGAGCGAGGCCGTACGGACCCTCAGTCCCCGCTTCATCGAGTCGCCGGAGGAGTTCGCGGAGCGCTACCCCCGTCTGTGGAAGGACATCACCCACCTCAACATCACCGCGGCCGCCTACCTGCCGCTGATCGCCCAGGCCCGCCCGATCGGCGCGATCGGGCTGCTCTACAGCGACCGGCACGGCTTCTCCGCGGAGGACCGCAACGTACTCGTCGCGCTCGGCAGCGGCATCGCGCAGAGCCTCCAGCGGGCCATGCTCTACGAGCAGGAGATGGACCTCGCCGAGGGCCTGCAGCAGGCCATGCTGCCGCGCACCATCCCCAGCGTGCCCGGCTGCGACGTCGCCGTCCGCTACCGCGCGGCCACCATCGGCGGCGCCCTCGGCCGCGACATCGGCGGCGACTGGTACGACGTGATCCCACTGCCCGGCGGACGTGTCGGCGCCGTCATCGGCGACGTCCAGGGCCACGACACACACGCCGCCGCCGTCATGGGCCAGCTGCGCATCGTGCTGCGCGCCTACGCCGCCGAGGGCCATCCCCCGGCCACGGTGATGGCGCGCGCCTCCGTCTTCCTCCACGAACTCGACACCGACCGCTTCGCGACCTGCCTGTACGCGGAGGCCGACCTGGCCACCGGAGTGGTCCAGGTGGTCCGCGCCGGCCACATCGACCCACTGCTGCGGTACGGCGACGGCTCCTGCCGCCGCGTCCCCGTCGAGGGCGGGCTGCCGCTCGGCCTGTCCGCCGAGTTCGGGCGCCTCGCCTACCCGGTCGCCACCGTCGAGCTGGACCCGGGCAGCACCCTGCTGCTGTGCACCGACGGTCTGGTCGAGCAGCCCGGCGCCGACCTCGACGAGGGAACGGAGATCCTCACGGGGCTGGTCGCCTCCGGGCCGAAGGACGTGAGCGACCTGGCCGACCGGCTCATCGACGTGGCCGAGGAGCGCCGCGGCGACGACGACGTGGCGCTGCTCCTGCTGCACCGCCACGGGACGGGCGCTCCCCGCACCTTCGGCCGACTCCAGCAGCATGTCTCCCCGGGCGATCCCGAGGCCCTCACCGAAGCCCGGCACATGATCCGCGCCGCGGTCCGGTCCTGGGGCGCCGGGGACCAGAGCGACGAGATCGAACTGGTCGCCGACGAGCTGGTCACCAACGCCCTCATGCACACCGAGGGCTCCGCGATCGTCACCCTGCGGCTGCTCACCGGCACCGACCGCCGGCTGCGGGTCGAGGTCGAGGACACCTCCAGCGCCCTGCCGCGCCGCCGCGAGGCCGGGGACTCCGGTGTCTCCGGACGGGGGCTGCTCCTGGTCGAGGCGCTCGCCGACGGGTGGGGGGTGGAGGCGCGCGGCGGCGGCAAGTGCGTGTGGTCCGAGTTCCTGGTGTCCCACCGGGCGGGCTGAACCCCACTGGCGCTCCGGAGCCCCGGTGGCACCCTGGACGTATGCCCGAACTGCCCGAGGTCGAGGCGCTCAGGGACTTCCTGACCGAGCATCTCGCCGGCCGCGAGATCGTCCGTGTGCTGCCCGTGGCGATCAGCGTCCTGAAGACGTACGACCCTCCGCTCACCGCCCTGGAGGGCCACCAGGTGGCCGCCGTGCATCGCCACGGCAAGTTCCTCGACGTCGAGACCGCCGGGGGCCCGCACCTGGTGACCCACCTGGCCCGAGCCGGCTGGCTGCACTGGAGGGACGCCCTCCCCGGCGGCCTTCCGCGCCCCGGCAAGGGGCCCCTGGCCCTGCGCGTCGCCCTGGAGACCGGTGCCGGCTTCGACCTGACGGAGGCCGGCACCCAGAAGCGGCTCGCCGTGTACGTCGTGGCCGACCCGCAGGAGGTGCCGGGCGTGGCCCGGCTCGGGCCCGACCCGCTCGCCGACGACTTCGACGAGGCGCGCTTCGCCGCCCTCCTCGACGGCGAGCGACGGCAGCTCAAGGGAGCCCTGCGCGACCAGAGCCTCATCGCGGGCGTGGGGAACGCCTACAGTGACGAGATTCTGCACGCGGCGAAGATGTCCCCGTTCAAACTGGCCGCGTCGCTCACCGACGAGGAGACCGCACTGCTGTACGCGGCCCTGCGCACGACGCTCACCGAGGCGGTCGAACGCTCGCGGGGCATCGCGGCCGGCCGGCTGAAGGCCGAGAAGAAGAGCGGCCTGCGCGTCCACGGCCGCACCGGCGAACCCTGCCCGGTGTGCGGCGACACCGTGCGGGAGGTGTCCTTCAGCGACTCCTCGCTCCAGTACTGTCCGACCTGCCAGACCGGCGGCAAGCCGCTGGCGGACCGGAGGCTGTCCCGGCTGCTCAAGTAGCTGCTCAGGTGGCGGGCCGCCGGTCGGTCGTCGAGCGGTCATCCGGTGGGCAGGGTCACGAGGCGCTTCCCGTCCGTGGTCCGCACCTCGTAGCGGGCGATCTGGTCGGGACGCAGGGCGGCCCCGCCGTGCATGATGCTCGGCCGGGTCTCGTGGCCGGGGACGTTCCAGCTGGTGACCGTCTGCTCCGTGCCGTCGCGGCCGACGGCGACCAGCCGGCAGGAGCGCGGGCCCGCCCCGTCCCTGACCTCGAGCTCCACGCCGGTGCCCCAGGCCTCGTCCTCGGTCGTGACCTGCGCCCACACCCCGGTGCGCACGTCGGTCGCGTCGACCCGCACCGCCGTGTCGGCCTGGCTCGCGTGGATCACGACACCGGGGCCGGCCACGGCACCCACGACCGCGGCGGTCACGGCGTACAGCACCCGTCTGCGGCCGGCCCGGTGACGTGCCGCCACCTCGGACAGCAGCCGGTCGAGGAGCCCGGTGCCGGGCCCGGCCATGGGGTGGACGAGGCGGGGCGTCGCCTGCCGGTACAGCATCAGCTGACGGGCGGCGGGGCCGAATTCGGTCAGCCGCGCCGCGCACCGGTGGCACTCGACGAGGTGGTCCTCGAAGCGGAACGCGTCCGCCTCGTCCAGCACGCCGAGCGCGTAGGCGCCGACGTCACGATGCCTTCCCAGGGACCTCATGCCGAATCCTCGTGCTGTTGGGTGCGGGTGGGGCTGCTCCTTGCTCCCACCCGTACGCACCGGACGGCCGAATCACTCAAGCCACGGACAGAATCGAGACCGAGGGGCCGACGCGGCCGGGCCCGCGGACCGGTCCGGTCGCGGAACCGTCCGTGAACCGGCCGGGCTCCGGGGGAGACCGGCCGGGGCGGCTAGAAGAGGTGAATGGCGAGATGGCCGAGGGGCAGCCCCAGCTGCCAGGCCGGCGTCCACACCTTCGGTCCCTCGTCCTCCCCGGTCACCGGCGCACCGCCGGGCACCGCGTTCAGGTCCGGGGCGAGCAGCTCGGTCTCCTCCAGCCAGCGCCAGGCCGTCCGTGCCAGTTCCAGGTCCGGCGAGTGCCGGCCGGCGGCGACCGCGTCGGCCGTGGCCTCGGTCAGGCGCTCCCGCACCCACTCGTGCCACGGCTGGTCGTAGGCGGTCAGTGACAGCCAGGTCTCCAGATGGGTGATGACCCGGATGCCGCTGAGCTCGTCGTCGGTGTCGGACAGGAAGACGGTCAGCGCCAGGGCGTCGCGTCCGGCGCGGAACTCGAAGGACGTCGGCGGCATCAGGTCACCGGTCCGCAGCAGCTCGTCGGCGATGTATTCGGCGTAGAACCACGCCATCGGCACGGCCAGTTCGCCTCTTCCGGCGCCGTCCGTGCTCTCTTGACCTCTGTGCAGCATCCCTTCCTGCCTTCCTCCGGTGCGTGCGCGTCGCCCGATCCGGGTCATGGGCCCCCGTCCGAAACACGGATGAGGACAGCCGATTACCCAACCGGGGTCCAGGGCAAGGCGCTTTGCGAAGGCTTGACTCTGCCTTCGGTTTCACCGCAGGTCGGCGGCGTATCCCGGTAGCACCCTGCGCAGGGCGCGCAGCGCGTAGTACGCGCGGGACTTCACGGTACCGGGCGGGATGCCCAGGGCTGCCGCGGCTTCCGCCACACTCGCCCCCTGGAAGTACACCAGCACCAGGACTTCACGGTGCTCCGGAGTGAGAGTCTTCACAGCCTCGCGCACGTCCAGGGCCGCGGCGGCCCGTTCGGCGTGATCGGCGCAGACCCGGGCGTTCTCCAGTACGGCGTCACCGACCTCGGCGGGCCGTGCCTGCCGGGCCCGGCGCGCGTCGATCGCGAGGCGCCGGGCCACGGTGAGCAGCCAGGGCCGAACCGAGTCGAAGTCGTGGGCGCGCAGGGCCTCGGGGTGCTGCCAGGCGCGGACCAGGGTCTCCTGTACGAGGTCCTCGGCACGTTGCCGGTCGCCGTCGCTGAGCCGCAGCAGCAGCGCGAAGAGCGGCCGGCCGTGCTCGCGCTGCAGTGCGGCGAGCTCGTGCTCGGCGGTCGTCCCGTTCGTCCTGTCCATGAGGGTGATTCCGGCCGTCATGGCCGTATGGCACCCCAGGGCGCCGCCCGGGGACAGGGCGCGCGCACGGGCGTGCGACGGACGGTCGATCGCGTCGACGAACGGTTCGACGAACGGTCGGCGCGTCCCGTACGCACCGGCGGCGCGCCCCGTTCGTACTGCCGGCGCGCCCCGTTCGAACCGTGTGCGCGCCCCCTTCACGCACGCCGGACGGGCTAATGAGCGTGTCGGAGCCGTCCGTGACGAGACGGCCTCCTTATCTATTTGTAAGTAAATGTGACTTTTCATTGGTGTGAGCGACCACAGCGGAGTGAACGGATGATCACACGCAGTCGGCTGGTGGCCCTGGCCCTGACCGCCCTCCTCACCGCGGGCGCCGCCTGTCAGGCCCGCGACCACGAACCGCCGAGACGACCGGCCCCGGCCCCGTCCGCCGCGGACACCGGCGTCTTCACCCTGGTCGCCTCCGGCGACGTACTGCCGCACGACTCGATCATCGAGCGGGCGCGCTTCGACGCGGGCGGCACCGGCTACGACTTCCGCCCGATGCTCGCCGGTGCCGAACCCGTCGTCTCGCGCGCCGACCTCGCCCTGTGCCACATGGAGACCGTGTACGGCGCGCCCGGCCACTACAGCGGCTACCCCCTCTTCAAGTCCCCGCCCGAGGTGGCCGAGGCACTGGCCGCCACCGGCTACGACGGCTGCTCCACCGCCTCCAACCACAGCGTCGACGACGGCGCCGACGGCATCCGCCGCACCCTGGACGCCCTCGACCGCGCCGGCGTACGGCACGCCGGGACGGCGCGCACCGAGGCCGAGGCGCGCACCGTGACGGTCCTGCGCGCGGGCCGGGCCGAGGTCGCCCACCTCGCCTATACCCTCCACACCAACGGTCACCCGATTCCCGAGGGGCAGCCCTGGGCGGTCGGCATGATCGACGAGGAGCGGATCGTCACGGACTCCCGGGCCGCCCGGGAGTCCGGCGCGGACATCGTCGTCGTGTCCCTGCACTGGGGTACGGAATGGCAGGACGAGCCCGACCGGGACCAGTTGGACCTGGCCCGGAGCCTGACCGCCGCACGCAGCGGCGACCGTCCCGACATCGACCTGATCCTCGGCACCCACGCCCATGTCCCGCAGGCGTACGAGAAGGTCAACGGCACCTGGGTGATCTACGGGATGGGCGATCAGATCGCGGGCGAGATGATCAACGACGAGGGCGTCCGCGATCCGCGCGGCAACCAGTCGACCATCGGCCGCTTCACCTTCGCCCCGCCCGCCCGGCCCGGCGAACGCTGGCGGGTGACCAGGGCCGAGTTCGTCCCGCAGCTGTTCGACGTCGACGCCGGCCGGGTGGTGAACCTCAACCGCGCGCTGAAGGAGGGCGCCGACGTGCGGGCCGTGCGCGACCGCATCCGCGACGTCGTACTCAGCCGGGGCGCGGCCGAGGACGGGCTGGTGATGGGGGAGTAGACCGGGTGGCGTCCGCGTGGGGCGGGTGGTGTCTGTGGGGGTCGGGTGGCGCCCGCGTGGGGCGGGCGGCGTCTGTGGGGGTCGGGAGGCGTCTGTGCGGGTCGGGTGGCATCCGCGCGGGCGGGGAGATGTCCGCGCGGGTCAGGCGTCGTCCACGTGGTCGAGGGCCGTCAGCATGGCCCCGAGCACCCGCAGGCACGTGGCGACGTCGGTGTCCGTGAGGTTCCCGCCGACCTCGCGCAACAGCAGGTGCTCCCGGTCGAGGACACCGGTGATCGCCGCCCGGCCCTCGTCCGTGAGCCGGATCAGCGACGACCGCCGGTGCGCCGGGTTCGGGACGCTCTCCACCAGGCTCCGGCCGGCGGCGTCGTTCACCATCCGCTGCACGAACTGACGGCTGATCGACTGTGCCCGGCCCATCTGCGGCACGGTCATCGGCCCGTTGCGGTGCAGCAGAGTCAGCACGGCCCGGACGCCGACGGACAGGCCGTCGGTGGTCAGGCCCTGCTCGACGCTGCGCTGCGCGCGCCGGTAGAGGGGGCCGACCAGGTCGTACACCTCGGTGAGGCGCCGGGCGAGAGCGTCCGGGGGGAGTGGTGCGTCGATGTCCTTCATCCCGCCATCATGACACCCTGGTTGCCAAAATCGACCGGTCATGACACCTTGGTTGTCATGACTGCTGCTTCGGATCTGCGCTTCTTCCACTCCGCCGACGGCGACCTCGCCTACCGCGACACCGGTGCCGGGGACCTGGTCGTCCTGCTGCACTCCGGGTTCGCGGACCACCGGGTCTTCGACGCCCAGATTCCGACCCTCGCCGCCGCCGGGTACCGCGTGATCGCCCCCGACGTCCGCGGCCACGGAGCCTCGGCCAACGCGACCGAGCCGTTCCGGTGGGCCGACGACCTGGCCGGCCTGCTGCGCCACCTCGACGCCGGCCCCGCGGTGCTCGTCGGTGTGTCGATGGGCGGCGCCATCGCCACCGACACGGTGCTGGAGTATCCGGAGCTGGTCCGCGCGGTGGTGGCCGTCGGCGCGGCCACCAGCGAGTTCGAGTACACCGACCCGTGGGTGCGCCGGGTGCAGGCCGAGCAGGCCGACGCACTGGCCGCGGGCGACGTCGAGGGCTGGCTCACCGCGTTCCTGCGCTTCGTGGCCGGGGAGTCCCGCACCCTCGGCGACATCGACCCGGACATCCCGCGCCGGCTGCGGGAGATGGCCTTCGGCACCCTCTCCAAGCACACCCCGGACGAGGAGAACCACCACGTGCCCCTGACCGACACCTGGGCCCGGGTCCCGAAGATCGACGTTCCGGTCCTCACCGTCAACGGCGACCTGGACGCGCCCGACCTGATCGCCGAGGCGGAACGGCTCGCCCGTACGGTCCCGGACGGCCGCTCCGTCACCGTCGAAGGCACCGCGCACTACCCGAACATGGAGAAGCCCGAGGTCTTCGGCGAGATCGTCGCCGGCTTCCTCCGCGGCCTCTAACGGCGCGCCAGCTCCGACTTGCGGTAGGAGTACGCGAAGTAGATCACCAGGCCGACCGCGAACCACACGGCGAACCGCGCCCAGGTCTGCCACTGCAGGAACGTGATCAGCCAGATCGAGAAGGCGATCCCCACCGCCGGCACGACCGGCATGAACGGCGTACGGAAGGTGCGCGGCAGGTCCGGCTGCCGGTAACGCAGCACGATCACCGCCGCGCACACCACCACGAACGCCAGCAGGATGCCGATGTTGGTCAGCTCGGCCGCCTCGCCGATCGGCAGGAACCCGGCGAGCGCGGCCGAGGCGACCCCGACGATCCAGGTGACCCGGGTCGGCACGTGCCGCGTGGGGTGGGTCTTGGCGAACCACCTGGGCAGCAGCCCGTCCCGGCTCATGCTGAACCACACCCGGGTGACGCCCAGCATGAACGTGAACATCACCGTGAGGATGCCGATGATGGCGCCCACCGCGATGACGTCGGCCAGCGAGCCCAGCCCCACCGACTTGAACGCCGTCGAGAAGCCGCTCTCCGGGTCGATGTCCTCGTAGTCCTGCATGCCGGTCAGCACCAGGCAGGCCGCCACGTACAGCACCATCGAGATGATCAGCGAGTAGACGATCGCCTTCGGCATGTGCCGCTGGGCGTCCTTCGACTCCTCGGCCGCCGTCGACATGGCGTCGTAGCCGAAGACTGCGAAGAACACCGTCGCCGCGCCGGTGAACGCCCCGCCGACCCCGAACGGGAAGAACGGGTGGTAGTTCGAGGCGTCGATGTGGAAGACGCCGACCCCGATCACCAGCAGCACCACCAGCACCTTCAGCACGACCACGACCATCTCGAAGCGGGCCGCGTTCCTGATGCCGAGAGTCAGCAGGTACGCGATCAGCAGGCACAGCACCGCCGCGAAGAGGTCGACCCGGTGGCCGTCGCCGGTGCCGGGCGCGCCCAGCATCCAGTCCGGCAGGTCGGCGCCCATCTCACCGACCAGGAAGCTGAAGTAGCCGGAGATGCCGATCGCGACCACCGCCACGATCGCCGTGTACTCCAGCAGCAGGTCCCAGCCGATGAACCACCCCACCAGCTCACCGAGGACGGCGTAGCCGTAGGTGTAGGCGGAGCCCGCCTTCGGGATCAGCCCGGCGAACTCGGCGTACGACAGCGCGGCCGCCGCGCTCGCGACGCCCGCGACGAGGAAGGAGACGAGGACCGCCGGCCCCGCGGTGCCGCCCGCGACCGTGCCGGCCAGGGTGAAGATGCCCGCCCCGATGATGCCGCCCACACCGATCGCGGTGAGCTGCCACAGCCCGAGCGACCGCACCAGGCCGGCGCCCTCACCGCCCTCGGTGTCCTCGATGTGCTCGATGGGTTTGCGGCGGAGAACACCCTCGCCCACGCGGAACCCGGCCACGGGCCTCACCTCTTCGTGCACGGCGAACGACTGACGGTGGATCATGACGACTCACACCCGCCCGTGCCGGAAGCCACGACGAACGCGCCACCCGAAGGGCGCTACGGCACCACTGTCACGGGCCAGCGCCCCGCCTTCACCAGCCGCACCGCGACGGAGCCGACGAACCGGTGCCCGGCCTGCTCCGAGGCGCCCACGACCACGGCGTCCGCCTTCAGTTCGTCGGCCGCCTTCACCAGCCCGCTGTAGGGGTCACCGCGGAAGGTGTGGAACTCCCAGCGCACGTCGAATATCCCCCTGGTGCGCTCGGTCGCCTCCCTGATCTGAGCCACCAGGTCCTCGGCGATCTCGTCCGTCGTCTCCGCCACCGGCGCCCCCAGCGCCGCCCCCGCCGCCAGCACCGGCTGCACGTACACCACGGCGAGCAGCGCGTGCTGCCGCCGCGCCAGACCGCCGGCGTAGGCCGCGGCCCGGAGCGAGGAGCCGGAGCCGTCGACCCCGGCGACGATGACCTTCGGCCCGTCCGTGCCCCGTTCGAACTGCTGGGAGTGCTGTTCCGTCACGCGGCGAGGCTATCCGGTCCGTCCCGGTCCTGAGCCGTGCGGGTGGTTCCGTGCCGCCGCACCGGTGTTGCTCAGGTGCGCCGGACCGCGGCCGGGCGACTGATGGGTCATGAAGAAGGATCAGTTGCTCACCCGGCGCCGCGCACTGCTCGCCGGCGCCGCCGCCGTGGGAGCGGCCGGCACCGCCGGTGCGCTCGCGGTGACCTCGGGGGACGGTCCGGTCCGGCCGGTCACCCCCGCCCCGGGCCCTCCGGCGCACCGGCCGCTGGGACCCTCCGCCTACCGCCTCCAGCCCTTGACCGGATACGGCGCGCCCCGTGCCGTACCTCTGCGTCCCCCGGTGCGCAGCGAACCTATCCTGCGCATGTCGGGCCGTGGACGCACCATGATGCTCACCTTCGACGACGGACCCGACCCCCGCTACACCCCGGACATCCTGGACACGCTGGCGAGGTACGGCGTGCGCGCGACGTTCTTCGTGTGCGGCGAGATGGCGGCCTACAACCGGGACCTGCTCTCCCGGATGGCCGACGAGGGGCACGTCGTCGGCAACCACACGTGGTCCCACCCGCTGCTGACCCGCCTCGGCCGACGCCGCATCCGCTCCGAGATGGAACGGACCAGCGAGGTCGTCGAACAGGCCTACGGTGAGCCGCCCCGCTGGTTCCGGGCCCCGTACGGAGCGTGGAACCGCGCCGCCTTCCAGCTCGGTGCCGAACTCGGCATGGAACCGCTCGCCTGGACGGTGGACACCCTCGACTGGACCACCCCCGGCACCGGCACCATCGTCGACCGGGTCGAGGACGGCGCCGCCCCCGGCGTCGTGGTGCTCTCGCACGACGCCGGGGGCGACCGCTCGCAGAGCGTCCGCGCCCTGCGCGTCTATCTGCCCGAGCTGCTGGACTCCGGTTACCACCTGACCGTCCCCCGGCGACGCCACGTCTGACGCCCGGCACGCCCGCCGGGCCGGGACGCGCTCAGCGAATCCCGGTCATGCGGGCGAAGGCGACGACGTTCCCCTGGTACCCGTCCTGCTTCGAGAAACCGCCGCCGCAGGTGATCACCCGCAGTTCGGGGCTGCCTTTGGACGCGTAGACCCGGTCGCCGGGGAAGTTGTCCTTCTCGAACACTTCGATGCCGTAGATCTCGAAGACCGCCGTCTTTCCGTCCTGGCGGTGCACTTCCACCTTGTTTCCCTTTTCCAGGGCGCCGAGTCCGTAGAAGACAGCAGGCCCCTGCTGGTTGTCCACGTGGCCGACGACGACCGCGGTGCCCTTTTCCCCGGGGGAGACCGCGCCGGTGAACCAGCCGGCCAGATTCGGGTCCTCGGGCGGCGGCGCGTCGATCCAGCCGTCCGCGTCGAGACCGACCGGCGTGATCGGCGCGTCGACGTGGATGGCGGGGACGGAGACCCGGTCGGGTACGGCGTACGGCAGCGGCGCGATGCCCGCGGCGGCGCTGTCCTCACCGGCGACGCGGGTGTTCGAGGCGGCGGCCGACGCCGGCTGCGGCGGGCCCGCGTCGAACTCCCCCGAACCGTTCCGGATGAGCGCGAGTCCGGTCAGCAGAACAAGCGCTATCACGCCCCAGGGAGCGCGCTTCCTCTGCCGCTCCTCCTCTTCGGCCCACTCGGACGCATCCATTCGTCATCCCCTCTCGACCCGGCCGTCGCCGTGTCTCGTGCGCATACGAGCACGCTAAGCGCCGTGCGCCCGACCGGCGACGGGGCGGCGGCGAACGGGTGGCGCGGACGCCCTTCCGTGAGCCATCCGGGATTTCCCCGGAAGGACCTGTCTGACGGTCCGTGACCTGCGGCGTTATCCACTCGTGCGCCACCCGCCCGGCACGCCCCCTCACCAGGACGGACCATTCCCGAAATGCGGTGCGGCGCAAGGCAACTGAGGGTCTTTCTGGGAGGCGCTTTCTCGCCGATCGACCGGGGACGGGACCCGGGGCGTCTTCCGCGGAGGATCACATGCGTAACACTCGTGCCCTCGCGGCAGCCGGCGCCGCGGTCGCTGTCCTCGGGCTGGCCGCCCCCACGGCCACCGCCGGCGGCGACCACAACCAGCCGTCCAACATCGTCGCCCTGCCCAGCGTGATCGCCCGCGGTGGGCAGATGACCGTCACGGTCGACGGCTGCCCGCAGGGTGGCACGATGACCTCGGACGCGTTCCGGACGACCCACCTGACCCCGGTCAGGGGTGCCAACGAGACGTCCAAGGGCACCGCCACCATCAAGGAGGACGCCCGGCCGGGTTCGTACGACATCACCGTCAACTGCTCCGGCAGGCGACTGACGCGTCCGGCCGCCTTCACCGTCATCGGCGGTGTCCGCGGTGGCCTCGGCGGCAGCAGCTCCAGCGGGGCGACCCCGGCCGACATCGCGATCGGCGGCGGGCTCGTCGCCGCGGCCGTCGCCGGTGGCGGACTGTTCTGGATGCGCCGCCGGGCCGAGCGGAGGATCTGACCCGTTCCCCGCCGCCCCCGGTCCCCTTCCGTCTTCGGCCAGTCACCGTACGGGCTCTGCCCTTCGGGGGCGGGCCCGTCCGGCCCCTGCCGATCGCGCGCCCGCGTCGCACGGCCGGACCGCGCGTCGCGCGCCGGCACGGCTTCGCCCCAGACCCGTCGAGGATCCGGGGCGAAGCCGTGCCGGCGCGCGGGGCGGGGAGATCAGGCGCCGTCCTCGCCGGAGCGCCGGCGCGAGAGGTGGTACGCCGCCCCGACCGAGCCCGCGATGAACAGGGCGCCGAGCCCGGTCTCCCGCACGTCGAACCCGGCGGTGCTGCCGCCCTCGCCGGCGTGCACGCCCTTGGGATGGCGGGATTCGGCGGGCGGGCGGTGCGAGTGGCCGCCCGCGATGGTCAGGTTCACGGTCCCGGTCCGCCTGTCACAGGCGAACCTCACCGGGTGGACCGTACCGCGCCTGGCGTCCCGGTCGACCCGCGTCGTCGCCGACGACTCGTGCCGCGGGATGGTGACCGTGTCGAACACCGGCGACGAGACCGTCACGCGTCCCCGGCAGCCGTCGGCACCGCGGCCCACCCCCAGCGTGACCTCGCCTCCCGGCGCGACGGTGGCGGGGTGGACGAGGAAGCCGAACGTCGGGCTGCCGCCTGTGGCCGCCCCGGCCGGTACGCAGGCGGCGAGGGCGGCGGCGCCCAGCAGTGCGACCGAGGCGACGGGTATCGCGCGCATGGTGAATCCTCCGGGTCCCCGAGGAGCGGCGGCGGACCTGTTCCGCTCGCGCCAGAAATGCACCTCGATGCCCGAAACGCTAGGAAGCCGTGCGCGTCGGCGCGATCGCAGTCGCGCGAATGGGGCAAACGTGTGGGCCGCTCAGGGGACCGTGACGGTGTGTCGGGCATCCCCCGGCGGCTTCCCGGTGCAGGGGCCGCCGGGGGACGCACGGGTGGGTGCGTCAGCCCTCGGCCCCGGGGAAGAGGCTCAGGAACGGATCCGTGGACGCCGCGACGCCGCGGCTGAACGGTGCGTCGAAATCCCAGATCAGGAAGAGCAGGAAGGCGATCAGCGCCGAGAACAGCCCGGCGAGCACCAGTTCGCGTGTCGTACGCCGGATCTGCAGGGCGAAGACCATGCCGACCGTGACGACGCCTCCCGTCACGAGCCCGAACCACACCACACCCGGCATGGTCGCCCCGGTCGACTCCGCCCGGGCGATGCGGGCCTGGTCCGCGGCGGTCACCTGGTCGACGAGCGGCTGGTACGCCTGGGCCTCGAAGTCGGACCTCGGCTCGTAGTCGGTGACGTCCGCGCGGACGCGGTCGAGGAGCTCGGTGCCGCGTTCGGTCACCTCGCCGCGGTCGGCCATGGCCTTCCACTCGGTGGTGACGACGTGTCCGACATAGGCGTTGACATCCTCCCGGATGCGGTCACGGACGTCGGGCGGATAGACCCGGACGCGTTCCGAGATCTCGTGCAGCGCGACCGCCTCCGCCTGTACGTGGTCCTGTGCGGCGCTGCGTGCCTCCCAGACCCCGGCGATGGCCAGACCCAGGACGATGGCGTACACCACGCCGATCCACATCGTCATGTACTCGATGACGTCCGGGGTCTCGGTGATGTCCTCGTCGTCGGACGCCCTGCGGTGCCGTACGACGGTGATGATGACGACCACGACGCAGGCGGACAGCATCGCGAGGGTGAGAACAAGCCATTCCGGCAAGAGGGCCTCCAGGGATCAGCGCGCACGGAGCGCGGCGACGGCGACCACCGCGGGCACCGTGATGAGCAGGACGAAGACGAGCGGCGACGTGGCACCGCGTGAGGGGCGCTGTTGCTGGCGTGCGGCGCGGTAGCGCGGGTAGTGCACCGGGCTGAGCGAAGGCCGGGGCGTGGGCGTGGCCGACGGGGCGGGCGCGGGAGCCGCGGGACGGACCGGCGTCGGGGTGGGGCTGGGCGTCGGGGCCGGCGTCGGCCGGGCCGGCACCGGCCGCGGGGCGGGCGGAGGCTCGGGCTTCGGAGTGGGCGGCGCCGGCGGTTCGGGCTTCGGCGGGGGCGGGGGCGGGGGCGTGGGCTTCGGCGGAGACGGTGACGGAGACGGAGGGGGAGGGGGAGGCGGTGGTGGTGGGGGCGGCGGAGTTGGAGTCGGGGTGGGTGGGGGCGGCGGTGAGGGCTCGGGGCACGGCGGGAAGGTCGGCCAGGAGCCGCTTCCGGCGACCGCCACCACGTCGATGCCGCCCGGTCCGGTCGACACGTACGCGCAGGCGTCGGCCTGCGCCGGGCCGATGGGGGCACCGACGAGCGTGAACGTCAGTGTCACCAGGGCCAGCACCCGTCCGGCAGAGGCGGGTCGGGTCGGTTCGAGTCCATGCACGACGCAGATCATCAAGCCTGACGCGCGGGGCCACGCCCGATTACCGGACGATTGACCCGAAGGAGGTACACGGGCCACCTGGCGGTTTGACCGGCGCACACCCGCTCGCGCCGCGGCTCGCACCCGCGTACGAGCGGGCGTACCGGGTGTACCGGGCGCGGCAGCGGGCCGGGGAGGCCCCGGAAGGAAAACCGCGCCCCGTTGAACACGACCCGCTCTCCCGTGCGTACCCAGTGTCGTGCGGCGGCGCAGCGGCCGTCCCAACACCTTCGTGATGATCGGGGATTGACGATGAAGACCTCCTGGCGGAGCGCCTCACTCGTGGCGAGCGCCGCGGTGGTGCTGGCGCTGACGACGGCGTGCGGCCAGGACGGCGGCAGCGCCACCGGCAGCCAGAACGTGGGTGCCACGGCCGCGCCCGGCGATGTCGGCACCATCGGCGCCGGCGACGGACTCGGGACCGGCACGGACGGCGCACAGGCGCCGGCGAGCCCGCCGCAGCCCGCGGGCAAGCTGTCCGTCTCCACGAACGCCGAGATCGGCGAGCTGGTGACCGACGGAGCGGGCCGCACCCTCTACCGCTTCGACGAGGACACCGCCAAGCCGCCCAAAACCACGTGCGAGGCCGACTGCGCCACCGCATGGCCCCCCGTGGCCGCGGACGACGCCCTCGCCGGCGAGGGCATCGACAAGGCGCTGCTCGGCGAGGTCACCCGGCCCGACGGCACCCGGCAGCTGACCATCGGCGGCTGGCCGGCGTACCGCTACGCCAAGGACGCCGCCGCCGGGGACGTCAAGGGCCAGGGCGTGGGCGGCACGTGGTACGCCCTCGCCGCCGACGGCGGGAAGGCCGAGGCGGCCGACCGGCCCGGACTGTCCACCCGCGACGATCCGGAGCTCGGCGAGATCGTCGTCGACGGGAACGGCATGACCGTCTACCGCTTCATGAAGGACGAGGCCTGGCCGAAGCCGGTCTCGGCGTGCACCGGCGCCTGCCTGGAGAAGTGGCCGGTCGTGGCGCCCGTGGAGCCCGATGACACCGAGGGTGTCGTGAAGAAGGACCTGATGACGTTCACCCGGCCCGACGGCGCCGAGCAGCAGACGGTGGACTGCTGGCCGGTCTACACCTTCGCCGGTGACAAGAAGGCCGGCGACACCAACGGCCAGGGCGTCGGCGGCACCTGGTACGCCGTCGCGCCCGACGGGAAGCCGGTCGGCGCGCCGAGGAAGTAGGACCTGGCGTCGGCCGGCGCCGCGGGCGGTCCCCGGACCGACCCGTGGGCGTCGGAGACGCCCCCAGCGCGGACAGCGGGCCGCTCCCTCCGTACCAAGGCGGAGGGAGCGGCCCCGTTCGCGTGCTTTGGTGTGTCTTGGCGCGCGGCACGTGCCCCGGGCAGTGACCGGGAACGGACTGTCAATTTCCGTTTGGGCTCGCCCCTTTGCCGGACGATCAGTAGCCTCACCTCGAACACCGGATCGCCTATGCCTTGGAGAGCTAGATGGAGCGTCCCGCCTGGGCCCCCCGCAGCATCGACATCTCGGTGCCCAGCGTGTCCCGGATCTACGACTTCTACCTGGGCGGTTCGCACAACTTCGAGGTCGACCGGGAAGCGGCCCGCAAGGCCATGGAGTTCCTGCCGGGACTCCCCAAGATCATGCAGGCGAACCGGGCGTTCATGCGCCGCGCCGTGCGCTTCGCGGCCGCCGAGGGCATCGACCAGTTCCTCGACATCGGCTCCGGCATCCCCACCTTCGGCAACGTCCACGAGGTGGCCGGGCGCAGCCGCCCCGGTGCCCGTGTCGTGTACGTCGACCACGACCCGGTGGCGGTCGCGCACAGCGAGGCCGTCCTGGCGGGCCACGACGACGCGGACGTCGTCGCCGCCGACCTCCTCAAGCCGCGGGAGATCCTCTCCAGCCCGCAGGTGGAGCGGCTGATCGACCTGAATCGGCCGGTGGCCCTGCTGTTGGTTGCCATACTGCACTTCGTGGAAGACGCGGACGACCCGTACGCGGCGGTGGCCGAGCTGAGCGACGCGCTCGCGCCCGGCAGCCTGCTGGTCCTCACGCACGCCTCGTACGAGGGAATCCCCCTGCCCGCCGAGCGGGCCGGGGGCGCGGTGGACGTGTACAAGGGCATCCGCCATCCGCTGATCATGCGTTCGCGCGACGAGATCGCGCGGTTCTTCGAGGGGTACGACATGGTGGAACCCGGACTGGTTCCGATGCCGCGCTGGCGGCCCGAAGGGGTGCCGGAGGACGAGGACCCGTATGCGTTCTCGGGGTTCGCCGGCGTGGGGCGTACGGCGTGATCGCGGAGCCGGACGGGCCGGAGGGCAGACTGCGCCGGTTCGCGACGATCTGGAGCCGAGCGGTGTTCCCGGTGACCTCGACGTCGTCGACCCGGCCCGAGTTCGAGGAGGAACTGCTGCCGCTGGCCCGCCGGCTGAGCGAGGTGCTGCGGGCGCGGAGCCTCGACGCCGAGGAGGCCAGGGCGGTCGGCGCGGCGCTCGTCGACTCGCACTGCACCGACCCCGAAGCGCTCGCCCGGACCCTGGACTGCGTCGACGCCTACCTCGTGCTCTACTGCGGGGAGGGCGGCGACCCCGAGGGCCTGCGGGCCCGTTCGGCGCGGCTCCAGCACGCCATGGCGGCCGGTTTCGCCGGGGCGCTGCGCGCCCGGACCCTGGCCGAACAGGAGGCCATCGCGCAGGCCGCCCTGAAGGCACAGGGTGTGGTGGCCGAGGCCCTGCACGCCAGTGAGGCCCGCTTCCGCGCGGTCTTCGAGGGTGCCGCCATAGGCATCGGCATCGCCGACCTGGAGGGCAACATCCTCCAGGTCAACGACGCGTTGATGCGTATGTTCGGCATCGCCGACCCGACCCTGGGCGGCCGCAGGGCCGTGGAGTGGACGCACCCCGACGACGCGCCGCAGACCTGGCGGCTCTACGACGAGCTGGTGCGCGGCGAGCGCGAGCACTACCACGTGGAGAAGGCCTTCTACCGGCCCGACGGAACGGTCCTGTGGACCAATCTGACCGTCTCCCTGCTGCGCGACGCCGACGGTACCCCGCAGTACCAGCTCGCGCTGATGGAGGACACCACCGAGCGCCGGCTGCTCAATCTGCGGCTGCGTTACGAGGCCACGCACGACGCGCTCACGGGCCTGCCCAACCGCAGCTTCTTCTTCGAACGCCTGGAGAAGGCCCTGAGCGCGGGGCCCGGCCGGCGCTTCGGCCTGTGCTATCTCGACCTCGACGGCTTCAAGACCGTCAACGACAGCCTCGGTCACGCGGCCGGTGACCGGCTCCTCGTGGAGGTCGCCGACCGCCTGCAGGCCTGCGCCACCGCGCCCGGCGAGATGGTGGCCCGGCTCGGCGGCGACGAGTTCGTCGCGCTGACCACCGGCACGGACACCCGGCACGAGGCCGACGAGCTGGCCGGGCGGATCATGAACGCGCTGCTCGCCCCCATCAGCATCGACGGCCGCGAACTGACCGTGCGCGGCAGCATCGGCGTCGTGGAGGGCCAGGCGGGCGAGCGCAGCCCGGCGGAGGTGCTGCGCAGCGCCGACATCACCATGTACCGGGCCAAGTCGGCGGGCGGCAACCGCTTCGAGCTCGCCGACCCGGAGGCCGACGCCCGCGTCATCACCCGGCACGGCCTGACCACCGCGCTGCCGGCGGCCCTGGAACGGGGTGAGTTCTTCATCGAGTACCAGCCGCTGGTGCACCTCGGCGACGGCAGCGTGCACGGCGCCGAGGCACTGGTGCGCTGGCTGCACCCGCAGCACGGTGTGCTCGGCCCGGACCGGTTCATCCCGCTCGCGGAGCACACGGGGCTGATCGTGCCGCTGGGCCGCTGGGTGCTGGAGCAGTCCGTGCGGCAGGCCCGCGCCTGGCGGGAGCGGTACGGCGGGACGACCCCCGCGGGCCCGCTGCGGATCAACGTCAACCTCTCGCCCTGCCAGCTCACCCATCCCGGCCTGGTCCAGGACACCGTGGACATCCTGGAGCGGACCGGGGTCACGCCCGACGCGCTCTGCCTGGAGGTCACGGAATCGGCGCTGATCGGCGCGGACGACGACCTGCTGAAGCCGCTGCGCCGGCTCGCCGAGATGGGCGTCGACATCGCCCTGGACGACTTCGGCACCGGCTATTCGAACCTCGCCAACCTGCGCCGGCTGCCGGTGAGCGTCCTCAAGCTGGACCGCTCGTTCACCCAGAGCATGCAGCGGTTCCCGGCGGACCCGGTCGATCTCAAGATCGTCGAGGGCATCGTCGCCCTGGCCCACAGCCTGGACCTCACGGTCACGGTGGAGGGCGTGGAGACGGGTGCCCAGGCCGAGCAGCTCCGCATACTCGGCTGCGACACGGCCCAGGGCTGGTACTACGCCCGCCCGGGCCCACCGGATCGTCTGCACGAACTGGCCCTGGTGGACGCGGCCGGCCTGTGAGGGCCGGCCTCCGGGCCTCGACGGCGGCTGCTACAGGGCGAGAGTCGCCGCCATCGAGGCCCTGGAGGCGGCGATGGCGCTCTCCACCCGGCTCGGCTCCACTTCCGCGACACGGGTGGCGATCTTGGCGAAGTCGGCGACGTTGCCTCCGCCGATGCCGATGTTGTGGTGCGTCTTCTTCTGGAGGACCTCCTTGACCCGGTTGTCGTCGAGGAAGTTGACCTCCGGTCCGACACGGAGGCCCTCCTGGTTGACCACCGCGGAATCCGCCCGGTCGAAGGCGCCGGCCTTCTGATTGGGCTGAGCGTATTTCTGGAAGAAGTTCCAGTAGTCCGCCGCGGGTATCGTGAATTCGAGGACCTTCTCGTTGTCCGCGTCCGCCGCGTTCTCGTTGCTGAACTTGGCGGTGTGGACGAGGGAGGTCGTGAAGTACTTCCGGTACTGCTTGCTCTCCCTCGCCTTCATGGAATCGACGATGCCGGCCTTCGCGCTCTTGGGCTTCAGGAAGACCTCGGCCTCCAACGCGGACATCTTGCGGTAGAGGCGGACCGGATCCCCCTCGGGGATGTTCATGGGACGGGCCTCCTTCTTGTAGTCGTTGATCTTTTTTTGGGTCCGTTCCCAGATCTGGTCCTTCACGTTCTTCTGGAAGCCCGCATCGCCGAACACGTCGTGCGTGTAGATTTTCTGGATCTCGGTGAACTCCCAGTAGGCCTCGTCGAAGCTCAGGTTGTCGTGGCTGTAGACGAAGTTGGCGAAGCCCTTGGCGAAGGCGCGGGTGGCGGTGCTGTTCTTCTTCGAGGCCTGCTCGGCGGCGGTCTCGTCAGCCGCGCGCTGCACGGGCAGTGCGGTGCCGGAGCGTGCCGAGCGGGCCACGACGTGCCGCGCGGCGGTGTTGCCCGCGGTGCGCTGTACGGCCGTGAGGGTCGCGGGTGTCGCGAGGGGCCGGCCACCGGGGAAGAGAGGTGCCTCGTGGCGTCTGAGCGCCGTAGCGCGTTGTGCCGTGACGGCCTCGTCCGGTCGCGTCCCACGTGTCCGCATCGATGTCTCCCTCACAATCGAACAGAGGTAATCCCTCAGGATGGGTGCCCGCGTGCGGGTGGCGGCAGGGGCGGGCGGGCAGACACGAGGGCAGCGCGGGCGATCCGCATGGGCCCGGTGCCGCGCCTCCGCCGCCGCGTGCTGCGCTCCGCCTCTCCCGTCACCGCTCCAGCAGCATCCGCTGCAACTCCCGCGCCGCCCTCGGCGGGGCCACGTCGCTGCGATGGGCCAGGGCGATCGTGCGGTTCAGGCCGGGACGGGCCAGCGGCGTCACCCGCAGTCCGTGCCCGGAGCGGGCGGCCACCATCCGGGGTACGACCGCCATGCCCAGTCCGGCCCGCACGAAGCCCAGCACCGCGTCCATCTCTCCGCCCTCCACCGCGAAGTCCGGCTCGAACCCCTCGGCACGGCACGCGGCCACGGTCAGCTCTCGCAGGTCGTAGCCGTGCCGGAACATCACCAGGCGTTCGCCCTCCAGGTCGGCGATGCGCACGGCGCGGCGCCCGCCGCCCGGCCGGGGTGACTCCGGAGAGGACACCACCACCAGATCCTCCCGCAGCAGCTCCACCGTGGTCAGTGCCGGTGAGGCGGTGGGCAGCGGCAGCACGACCAGGGCGAGATCGAGCGCACCGCGCGCCAGTTCCCGCACCAGGTCGTGCGAGCCGCCCTCCTCGATCAGCAGCCGGATTCCGGGATAGCGGTCGTGGAAGGCGCGCAGCACATCGGGGAGCAGACCGGTGCACAGGCTCGGGGTGGCGCCCAGCCTGACCCGGCCGCGGCGCAGCTGCACCAGCTCCAGCACCTCGTGCCGGGCGGTGTCCGCGTCGGCCAGGATGCGCCGGGCCAGCGGCAGCAGCGCCTCCCCGGCGTCGGTGAGGGTGATGTTGCCGCGCGCCCGCAGGAAGAGGTCGGCGCCCAGCTCCCGCTCCAGCGCCTTGATCTGCTGCGACAGTGACGGCTGCGCGACGTGGACCACCTCGGCGGCCCTGGTGAAGTGCCGGGTCTCGGCGACCGCCACGAAGTACTGGAGCTGTTGCAGCTGCATACTCCCAGTATACGGCGCTGATAGGCAGACTCTATGGAATCCAGGTTTTCCATGTCTTGGACCGATGGGCCCTCGGCCCCGTAGCGTCCTGTGCCATGGCTCTGGCAACGCGGACGGACCGACGGCCGTCCATGGCGCGCACCGTGTGGGACTCGACCGTCGGCAAGAAGACAGTGATGGCGGTCAGCGGTCTCGTCATGCTGCTCTACCTGGTCGCCCACATGATCGGTAACCTGAAGATCTTCTTCGGGGCGAGCGAGTTCAACCACTACGCCCACTGGCTGCGCACGGTCGGCGAACCGTTCATGCACTACGAGTGGACGCTCTGGCTGGTCCGCGTGGTGCTGGTCGTCGCCGTCGTCGCCCACGCCGTCTCCGCGTACCAGCTCAGCCGCCGCGACATCAAGGCGCGGCCCAGCAAGTACGTGCACAGGAAGCCGCGTTCCAGTTACGCGACGCGCACCATGCGCTGGGGCGGGATCATCCTGGCGCTGTTCATCGTCTGGCACATCCTGGACCTGACCACGGGCACCGTGCACTCCGGCGGTTTCGAGACGGGCAAGCCCTACCAGAACGTCGTGGACACCTTCTCCACCTGGTACGGCAACGTCATCTACATCGTCGCGGTGCTCGCCGTCGGCATGCACGTCCGGCACGGCTTCTGGAGCGCCGCCCAGACCCTCGGCGCCGGCAGCCGCACCCGCGACCGCGCCCTCAAGACCGTCGCCAACGTCCTCGCGCTGCTGCTCACGGCCGGCTTCGTCGCCGTACCCGTGGGCGTCATGACCGGAGTGGTGAGCTGACATGACAACCTACGCCGACTACACGACCGGTGCGCCGGTCGCCGACACCAAGGCCCCCGCCGGGCCGGTCAACGAGCGCTGGGACACGCGCCGTTTCGAGGCGAAGCTGGTCAACCCCGCCAACCGGCGCAAGCAGACCGTCATCGTGGTGGGTACCGGCCTCGCGGGCGGCTCGGCCGGCGCGACGCTCGCCGAACAGGGCTACCGCGTCGTCCAGTTCTGCTACCAGGACTCGCCCCGCCGGGCCCACTCCATCGCCGCGCAGGGCGGCATCAACGCCGCGAAGAACTACCGCAACGACGGCGACTCCGTCCACCGCCTGTTCTACGACACGGTCAAGGGCGGCGACTTCCGCTCCCGCGAGTCCAACGTGCACCGGCTCGCCCAGATCTCGGTCGAGATCATCGACCAGTGCGTGGCGCAGGGCGTGCCCTTCGCCCGCGAGTACGGCGGCCTCCTCGACACCCGCTCGTTCGGCGGCGTCCAGGTCTCCCGCACGTTCTACGCCCGCGGCCAGACGGGCCAGCAGCTGCTGCTCGGCGCCTACCAGGCCCTCAGCAGGCAGATCGCGGCGGGCAACATCGAGATGCACCCGCGCACCGAGATGCTGGACCTGATCGTCGTGGACGGCCGGGCGCGCGGCATCGTCGCCCGGGACCTGATCACCGGGAAGATCGACACGTACTTCGCCGACGCCGTGGTCCTGGCCTCCGGCGGTTACGGCAACGTCTTCTACCTGTCGACCAACGCGATGAACTCCAACGCGACCGCCGTGTGGCGGGCGCACCGGCGCGGCGCGTACTTCGCCAACCCCTGCTTCACGCAGATCCACCCCACCTGCATCCCGCGCACCGGCGACCACCAGTCCAAGCTGACGCTGATGAGCGAGTCGCTGCGCAACGACGGCCGGATCTGGGTGCCGAAGGCCAAGGGCGACGACCGCCCGCCGAACAAGATCCCCGAGGACGAGCGCGACTACTACCTGGAGCGCGTCTACCCGTCCTTCGGCAACCTCGTCCCCCGCGACATCGCCTCCCGCGCCGCCAAGAACGTCTGCGACGAGGGCAGGGGAGTGGGGCCCGGCGGCCAGGGCGTGTACCTGGACTTCGCCGACGCGATCAAGCGCATGGGCCGGGGGGCGGTCGAGGCCAAGTACGGCAACCTCTTCGACATGTACCAGCGGATCACCGACGAGGACCCGTACACGGTACCGATGCGGATCTACCCCGCCGTGCACTACACGATGGGCGGACTGTGGGTGGACTACGACCTCCAGACCACCGTCCCGGGCCTGTTCGCCATCGGCGAGGCCAACTTCTCCGACCACGGCGCCAACCGGCTCGGCGCCTCCGCGCTGATGCAGGGCCTCGCCGACGGCTACTTCGTCCTGCCGGCCACCATCAACGACTACCTCGCCCGCAACCCCCACAAGGACGAGGTCGACGACGGCCACCCGGCGGTGCAGGAGGTGCTGGCCGAGACCGAGGACCGGCTCAACCTGCTCCTCTCCGTGGACGGGGACCGCACGCCGGACTCCTTCCACCGCGAACTGGGCGAACTGATGTGGGAGTTCTGCGGCATGGCCCGCACCGACTCCGGCCTGCGCAAGGCCCTGGGGCGCATCCCGCAGATCCGCGAGGAGTTCTGGCGGCGCATCAAGGTCCCCGGCACCGGCGAGGAGTTCAACCAGTCCCTGGAGAAGGCCAACCGCATCATCGACTACCTGGAGCTCGCCGAGCTGATGTGCCTCGACGCGCTGCACCGGGCCGAGTCCTGCGGCGGCCACTTCCGGGAGGAGTCCCAGACCCCGGACGGCGAGGCGGCCCGCAGGGACGACCTGTTCGGGTACGCCGCCGCCTGGGAGTTCACGGGTACGGGACAGGCCCCGGCCCTGCACAAGGAAGACCTGGTCTTCGAGTACGTCCACCCCACTCAGCGGAGCTACGCATGAAGCTCACCCTGCGCGTCTGGCGGCAGAAGAACGCCGACGCCGACGGCGCCATGTCCACGTACGAGGTGGACGGCATCTCCCGGGACATGTCCTTCCTGGAGATGCTCGACACCCTCAACGAGGAGCTCATCCTCAAGGGCGAGGACCCGGTCGCCTTCGACCACGACTGCCGCGAGGGCATCTGCGGCGCCTGTTCGCTGGTCATCAACGGCGACGCCCACGGGCCCGAGCGCACCACCACCTGCCAGTTGCACATGCGGTCCTTCCAGGACGGCGACACCATCGACATCGAGCCGTGGCGGGCGTCCGCCTTCCCGGTGGTGAAGGACCTGGTCGTCGACCGTTCGGCCTTCGACCGCATCATCCAGGCCGGCGGCTACATCACCGCGCCCACGGGCGCCGCGCCGGAGGCCCACGCGACCCCGGTGCCGAAGCCGGACGCCGAGCTCGCCTTCGAACACGCAGAGTGCATCGGCTGCGGCGCGTGCGTCGCGGCCTGCCCGAACGGGGCGGCGATGCTGTTCACCTCGGCGAAGGTCAACCACCTGAACGTCCTGCCGCAGGGGGCGCCCGAGCGCGAGACCCGGGTGCTGGACATGGTGGCGCAGATGGACGACGAGGGCTTCGGCGGCTGCACCCTCGCCGGCGAATGCGCCACGGCGTGCCCGAAGGGCATCCCCCTGGTGTCCATCACCAGCATGAACAAGGAGTGGCTGCGGGCCACGCGCAAGGTGGCCAGGCGTTAGCCGGGGCCCGACCGGACGTTCGCCGGAAGGTGCGGACGGACGGGGCCGGGAGAGGTGCTCCTCCCGGCCCCGTCTCGCTTCCCGCCCCTGGCATTCAACAGGCCCACATCCACTCTCCCGGCCCAGGTCACGCACCGGCCAACCGGCAGCGGAAGAACAGGGGCGGCAGACCGTACACCGTCGGTCCGCCGTCGCCGCCCCGGCCCGTGACCAGGAGAGTGCCATGCCCGGCGTACTGACCGCAGACCGTCCCCCGAAGCCTGCCGCACCCCGCCGCTACACCGTCGCCCTCGCCCGTGACGAGGAGGACGTGCGGGCCGCGCAGCGGCTGCGGCACGATGTCTTCGCCGGGGAGATGGGCGCGCTGCTCGCCGGCCCGCAGCCCGGGTACGACGTCGATCCCTTCGACGCGTACTGCGACCACCTGCTGGTGCGGGAGGAGACGACCGGGCAGGTCGTCGGCACCTATCGGCTGCTGCCGCCGGAGCGCGCGGCGGTCGCCGGGCGGCTGTACGCGGAGAGCGAGTTCGACCTCGCGGCGCTGGACGCGATACGGCCCGGTCTCGTCGAGGTCGGCCGTTCCTGCGTGCACCCCGACCACCGGGACGGCGCCGTCATCGGACTCATCTGGGCCGGCATAGCCCGCTACATGACCGACCAGGGCCACGAGTGGCTGGCAGGCTGCTGCTCGATCCCGCTCGCCGACGGCGGCGCCCTCGCCGCCGGCACCTGGGACCGGGTGCGGGCCAAGCACCTGGCACCCGAGGAGTACCGGGTACGGCCGCTGCTCCCGTGGGTCCCGCGCGCGGCGGGGCCGGCGGCCCGCACCGAACTGCCGGCCCTGCTGCGCGGCTACCTCCGCCTCGGCGCCTGGGTCTGCGGGGAGCCCGCGCACGACGTGGACTTCGGCGTCGCCGACCTGTACGTGCTGCTGCCGATGAGCCGGGTCGACCCGCGCTATCTGCGGCACTTCCTCTCGCTCGTCCCGGCCTGATGAGCGCCTGGCTGCCCGCCGCGCCCTGTACCCCCGGGGCGTGCGTGGAGCCGTCCCGGGCCGCGGCGGCCGTACCGCTCGCCGTACTGCGGCTCACCGTGCTCGCCGTGCTGCTCCTGGCCGCGATCGTGGTCGTGCTGACACCGCTCGGCCGGGGGAGCCCCCGCTCGCGGCGGAGGATCCCCGCCGCCGTGGTGCGGCACTGGTGCCGGTGGCTCGTGCGGGCCGCCGGCGTCCGGGTCCGCGTCACGGGGGCCGCCCCGCCCGAGGGCGGGCTGCTCCTCGTCGCCAACCACGTCTCCTGGCTCGACATCCCCCTGCTGGCCGCCGTGCGCCCTGCCAGGATGCTGGCCAAGAGCGACATCCGGCACTGGCCGGTGGCGGGCCCGCTCGCCGCGCGCGCGGGCGTGCTGTTCATCGAACGGGACCGGCTGCGGGCCCTGCCGGACACGGTCGCCGCGATCGCGGGGGCACTGCGGGCGGGCGCCGCGGTCGCCGCCTTCCCCGAGGGCAGCACGTGGTGCGGCCGGGCCCAGGGACACTTCCACCGGGCCGTCTTCCAGGCCGCCCTGGACGCCGCGGTGCCGGTCCAGCCGGTCAGCATCCGGTACCGGAGCGGGGAGCGGGCGGTGAGCACGGCGCCCGCGTTCGTCGGGGAGGACACCCTGCTCGCCTCCCTGTGGCGGGTGGCCTCGGCGCGCGGGCTGACCGCCGAGGTGGAGGTGGGGCCGGTCATCGGAGCGGGCCGGCACCCCGACCGGCGGTCGCTCGCCCGCGCCGCCCAGGGGAAAGCACCTTCGAAAAGTATGTGTGCTTTGTGATGTATGTGCCGTTTCCGTACTGCTGATGCGGACAATCGGAAGGCAGGCACTCCGGAAGGAGGGTGATGCCAGATGATCACCCGTGAAGAGATCGCCAACGTCCTGGACCATCCGGTCTACGACGGTGACGGCAACAAGATCGGCGACGCCAAGCACGTCTTCTTCGACGACATGACCGGGCGCCCCGAATGGGTGAGCGTCAAGACGGGCATGTTCGGCTCCAACGAGTCCTTCGTACCCATCCGTGACGCCTCGCTGGTGCAGGACCACATCGAGGTCCCCTACCGCAAGGACCAGGTCAAGGACGCGCCCAACGTCGACGTCGACGCGGGCGGCCATCTGTCGGAGACCGAGGAGCACCGGCTCTACGACTACTACGGCATCAACTGGGACAGCGTGCTCTCCGAGGCCGAGCGGACCGACGACGGCCGGTGGGCCGCGGGCACGGGCACGGCCGGAGCCGCGGGAGCCGCGGGAGCCGCCGGTACGGCCGGCACGACCGGCTACCAGGACGCCCCGGAGCGGACGGGCATGCGCGACGACGCCATGACCCGTTCCGAGGAGCAGATGCACGTAGGCGTCGAACGGCGTGAGTCCGGCCGGGCCAGGCTGCGCAAGTACGTGGTCACGGAAGAGGTCCAGCAGACCGTCCCGGTGAGCCACGAGGAAGTGAGGGTGGAGCGCGAACCGATCACGGACGCCAACCGTGACGCGGCGCTCTCCGGCCCGGAGATCAGCGAGGACGAGCACGAGGTCACGCTGCACGAGGAACGCCCCGTTGTCGACACGGAGACGGTGCCGGTGGAGCGTGTCCGGATGACCACGGAGGAGCACACCGAGAACGAGACGGTACGCGGCCAGGTCCGCAAGGAGCGGATCGAGGCCGAGACCGAGGCCACCACCGACGACGACACCCGACGGGGCCGCACGTAGGCGTCCCTGCCGTCACCGCGAGGGCGCGCGCCGGCGAAGTGCCTTCACCAGCGCGTTCCCCCGTGCAGCGCCTCGGCCAGATAGGGGGCGGTGGCACTCCCGCCCGCGCGCGCCACCTCGGCCGGCGGCCCCTCGGCGACGATCCGGCCCCCCGCCTCGCCGCCGCCCGGCCCCAGGTCGATCACCCGGTCGGCGCCCGCCACCACGGCCATGTCGTGCTCGACCACGACCACCGTGTGCCCGGCGTCGACGAGACCGTGCAACTGGCGCATCAGCACCTCGACATCGGCCGGATGCAGACCCGTCGTCGGCTCGTCGAGGAGATACAGCGTGTGGCCGCGACGCCCCCGCTGCAGCTCGCTCGCCAGCTTGATGCGCTGCGCCTCGCCACCGGACAGCTCGGTCGCCGGCTGGCCGAGCCGCAGGTAGCCCAGTCCGACGTCGAGCAGCGCGGCCAGGCTGCGTGCCACGGCCGGCGTGTCCGCGAAGAACTCCGCGGCGCCCTCCACCGTCAGGTCCAGCACTTCGGCGATGTTCCGCCCCCGGTACGCCACTTCGAGCGTCCCGGGGTTGTAGCGCGCCCCGCCGCAGTCCGGGCACGGCGCGTACGTACTCGGCAGGAACAGCAGCTCGACGCCGACGAACCCCTCGCCCTGGCAGGTCTCGCAACGGCCTCCCGGCACGTTGAAGGAGAAGCGGCCGACACCGTAACCCCTCTCCCGCGCCTCGTCGGTGGCCGCGAAGACCTTGCGCACCACGTCGAACAGGCCCGTGTACGTGGCCAGGTTGGAGCGCGGGGTGCGTCCGATCGGCCGCTGGTCGACGGAGACCAGCCGGCCCACCCCCGGCAGGTCCTGGGTGATCTCGCCGATGAGCGTCGACTTCCCGGAACCGGACACGCCCGTCACCGCCGTGAGGACGCCGAGCGGGAACTCGGCGGTCACCCCGCGCAGGTTGTGCCGGGTGACCGGGCCGACCGTCACCGTGCCTCGCGGGGTCCGGACCGCGCGGACGGGCGCGGGGGAGCGGTCGAAGAGGTGGCGGGCGGTCGCGGACTCCCCGACGTCGGCCAGCCCGGCGACCGGGCCGCTGTACAGCACCCGCCCGCCGTGCTCGCCCGCCCGCGGACCGACGTCCACGATCCAGTCGGCGCCGCGCACCACGCCGAGGTGGTGCTCCACCACGAACACCGAGTTGCCGGCCGCCTTCAGCCGCTCCAGTACCGTCAGCAGCGCCTCGGTGTCCGCCGGGTGCAGTCCCGCGGACGGCTCGTCCAGGACGTACACGACCCCGAAGAGCCCGGAGCGCAGCTGCGTCGCCAGCCGCAGCCGCTGCAGCTCGCCCGCCGACAGGGTGGGCGTCGCACGGTCGAGACTCAGATAGCCGAGCCCCAGCTCGACGACGGGGGCGATCCGGGAGGTGAGGTCCCCGGCGAGTACCCGGGCCGTCTCGCCGCCCGTCGGCAGGGCTTTCGCGAGTTCCGTGAGCGGCAGCGCGGCCAGCTCGGCGATGGTACGGCCGCCGAGGGTGACCGCCAGAGCCTGGGGCCGCAGCCTGCCGCCGCCGCAGACCGGGCAGGGCGCACTGGTGAGGAAGCGCTCGGCCCTCGCCCGCAGCGTGGCGCTCTTGGAGTCCGAGAAGGTCTTCATCACATACCGGCGGGCGCTCATGTACGTGCCCTGGTACGGCCGCTGGATGCGGCCCGCGTCCCGCACCGGGTGCACCGTGACCACCGGCTGCTCGTCCGTGAACAGGATCCACTCCCGCTGCCCGGCGGGCAGCTCCCGCCACGGCCGGTCCACGTCGTACCCGAGCGCGTCGAGGACGTCCCGCAGGTTCTTGCCCTGCCAGGCGCCCGGCCACGCGGCGATCGCGCCGTCCCGGACGGAGAGCGACGGATCCGGAACCAGTAGTTCCTCGGTCGTGCGGTGCACCCGGCCGAGCCCGTGGCACTCGGGGCACGCCCCCGCCGCCGTGTTGGGCGAGAAGGCGTCGGAGTCGAGCCGCGGGGCGCCCGGCGGGTAGTCACCGGCGCGGGAGAACAGCATCCGCAGGGAGTTGGACAGGTTGGTGACCGTGCCGACCGAGGAACGGGACGTGGGCGCCGCGCGGCGCTGCTGCAGCGACACGGCGGGCGGCAGCCCGGTGATCTCGCCGACCTTCGGGGCGCCGACCTGGTGGATCAGCCTGCGGGCGTACGGCGCGACCGACTCGAAGTAGCGCCGCTGCGCCTCCGCGTAGACCGTCCCGAACGCGAGCGACGACTTCCCCGACCCCGACACACCGGTGAACACCGCCACCACGTCCCGGGGGACGTCCACGTCCACGCCCCTGAGGTTGTGCTCGCGGGCGTCGCGCACCCGGACGTAGGGGTCGTGGGGGCTGTGCATCGCGGGGGACTCCGTAGGGTCTTCGGTGACGGCCGGCGCCGACCGGGGGCCGGTGGATCCGGTGGGTCCGGCAGGGCCGGTGGGGCCGGTGGGACCGGTGGGACCGGTGGGACAAACCCCGCGATTCTACGCCTGGCCGGCGAACATGTCCGCGCCGGTGACACGGGCGAGCCGCCGGTAGGAGTCCCGCAGCGCCTCGCGGTCGTACGTGCTCGTGGTCACCAGGACCTCCTGCGCGCCCGTGTCCTCGAGGAGCGACTCCAGCTCGTCGGCGACCTGTTCCTCGGTGCCGGCGATGTGGCCGGCCAGACCGGCGTCGTACAGGTCGCGCTCCTTGGCGGTCATCGTCCGGGACTCCACCTCCTCGGCCGGGGGCAGGGGCGGGAAGGAGCCGCGGGTGCGGGCGTGGGCCATCGACCAGGCCTCCGGGACCAGGAGCCGCCGGGCCGCCTCCGGGGTGCCGGCCACGGCGATCGTGCCCGAGACGACGACGTACGGCTCCGCCCTCCACGCGGAGGGGCGGAACCCGGCACGGTAGCGGTCGATGCCGCGGCGCATCCGGTCGCGGTCGCGCAGGTCCCCGATGACCATCGGCAGGCCGGCCCGGGCGGCGACGGCCGCGCCCTCGCCCATGGCCAGCACGAACGGCGGCACGGTCAGCCCCTCCGCGGGGCGGGCGCGCACCCCCGTGGGGGAGGTGCCGCGGAACCAGCCGAGCAGCTCGGCCAGCTGGGCGCCGAAGTCGTCGGCGTCCTCCTTGTCCCGGCCCAGCGCCTTCCGCACGCCGTCGGTGAAGCCCACCGAGCGGCCGAGTCCCATGTCGATCCGGCCGGGGAAGAGCGACTCCAGCACGCCGAACTGCTCGGCGACGACCAGCGGCCGGTGGTTGGGCAGCATCACACCGCCGGTGCCGACCCGGATGGTGCGCGTGGCCCCGGCGACGGCGGCGGCCAGCACGGTCGGCGCCGAGCCGGCCACTCCGGGCACACCGTGGTGCTCGGCCACCCAGAACCGGTGGTAGCCGAGCCGCTCGGCCTCCCGCGCCAGTTCCACGGTGTCGCGCAACGCCTGTGCGCCGGTGTGGCCCTCGCGGATGCGGGAGCGGTCGAGAACGGAGAAGCGGGTGGTCGCGATCACTGAGCTCACACGCTGTTCAACGTCCGGACGGCGCCAGGATTCCCGGTACGGCGCTCTAGGGTGGGCGGGTGACCGACAGCAAGAAGCCCCCGGTGGCCGTGTTCGACCTGGACAACACCCTCGCCGGCACCGCGCACCGGCAGCGGTTCCTGGAGCGCCGGCCGCGCGACTGGGACGCCTTCTTCGCCGCCGCGCCCCACGATCCGCCGCTCGCGGAGGGCATCGCGCTGCTGCGGGCGAGCGCCGAGGAGTGCGAGATCGTGTATCTGACCGGGCGGCCCGAGCGCTGCCGGCGCGACACGCTCGACTGGCTGACCGCGCACGGCCTGCCCGAGGGTCCCGTGCACATGCGGGGCAACGCCGACCGCCGGCCCGCCCGGCGCACCAAGCTGGACATCCTCCGGCGGCTCGCCCGCACCCGCGAGGTCCGGGTCCTCGTGGACGACGACGAGCTGGTGTGCGACGACGCGGAACGGGCCGGGTTCACCGTCGTCCGGGCACGCTGGGCGGCCCGGTCGGCCGAGCTGCGTGTGGCGCAGGAGCGCGAGGGCCGCACCTGACCGTCCCGGTCGGCCAGAGGACCGCCGCGGTGAGCCCGAGGGCGGCCGCCGCGGTGAACCGGGAGCGGAGTACGCCCGGGGCCGTCAGTCCGAGTCCTCCAGGCGGAAGCCGAGCTTCAGGCCGACCTGCCAGTGGGCGACCTCCCCTTCCTCGATCTGGCCGCGCACCTGGGTCACCTCGAACCAGTCCAGATTGCGCAGGGTCCGCGAGGCGCGGGTGATGCCGTTGCGGATCGCCTGGTCGACGCCGTCGGGCGAGGTACCGACGATCTCCGTGACCCGGTAGGTGTGGTTCGACATGCGGGTGCTCCCTTCCGCGGGGCGGCGGTGGCCTGTGGCACGTGCCGTACGCCGTGTGTCGTGCGTCACTCCACCGTGCCCCAAGCCGCGACGGAGCGCGAGGCGTCGGGGGTCCGGACAAGGTCACCCCTTGACCTCCGCATTGGTCCATACCAAAATCCCAGACACCCGTTCGAGCCTCGGGCTCGTCCCCCACGTCGGGTCTCCCTTCGCGTGCGCAGGACACCCCTGTCCGCCACCGCCCCCTGTCCGTCAGACAGAAGGACCCCTCGTGAGACGTCGCCTGCTCGCCCTTGTCTGTGTGTCCGCCTCCCTGCTCAGCGGCTGCGGCCTGATGCCGCAGGACGGCGGGAGTGAGCGGCGCACCGTCACCGTGTGGCTGATGAAGGACAGCGCCTCGCAGGACTTCCTGCAGCGGTTCACCGAGGAGTTCGAGCGGGAGAACCCCGGCCTCGACCTGGACATCCGGATCCAGAAGTGGACCGGGATCGGTGACAAGGTGCAGACCGCGCTGAAGGCCGACGGCACGGACGGGCCCGACGTCATCGAGGTCGGCAACACCCAGGTTCCGCAGTACGCCGAGGGCGGCCGGCTGATGGATCTGACGCTGGAGTCGATGCGGGACTGGGGCATCCGCGACTGGCTGCCGGGCCTCGCCGAGCCGGGGAAGTGGATGTCCCAGCAGTACGGCATTCCCTGGTACGCGGCCAACCGCGTGGTCATCTACCGCAAGGACCTGTTCGAGCAGGCCGGCATCACCGGGCCGCCCCGCACCCGCGAGGAGTGGCTCACCGCCACCGAGAAGCTCGACTCGGGCGGTGACCAGGGCATCTACCTGGCCGGACAGGACTGGTACACACTCTCCGGCTTCATCTGGGACGAGGGCGGCGAGCTGGCCACGGAGTCGGGTGGCGTCTGGTCGGGCGCCCTGCACTCCGAGGCCGCCCTGCGCGGCATGGACTTCTACCGCGAGCTGCAGGCCCTCGGTGACGGCCCGCTGGACGCCGACGAGGAACACCCGCCGCAGGCCGGCGTGTTCGCCCGGGGGCGGGTCGCGCAGATCGTCGCGGTGCCGGGGCTCGCCCGGTCCATCGTGCGCGAGAACCCCGAACTCGAGGGCAAGCTCGGCTTCTTCCCCGTGCCCGGCAAGAGCGCCGGCAAGCCCGGTGCCGTCTTCACCGGCGGCTCCGACCTCGTCGTACCGAAGAACACCGACGAACACGACGGCGCCCTCGCCGTGGTCGAGGCGCTCGTCGGCACCAAGTGGAACACCGACCTGGCCCGGACCATGAACTACGTCCCGAACAAGAAGTCGCTCGCCGCGGCCGTCGCGGGCGAGGAGGGGGTGGCCGCCATGGCGGCCGGCGCCGCGCAGGGCCGGGCGACCCCCGGCACGCCCCGGTGGGGCGCGGTCGAGGCGGACAATCCGATCAAGACGTACATGACGAAGGTGCTCACCGGGGGCGACGCGCAGTCGGAGGCCCGCAAGGCCTCCGACCGCGTCACCGAACTGCTGGACCTCGACGCGCGCTGAGGCGTCGCCGCGTCGGCGGACCGCGCCCGGCACGCTCACGTGCCGCGAGCCGTCCTCGGCGAGCCGTCCTCAGCGGGCCACGCTGAGCGACAGCGCGAAACGGTCCTCGCCGTCCGTCCACCAATGGGCCAGCTCAAGCCCCGCCGCGGCCAGTTCGGCCCGCACGCCATCCCGCCGGAACTTCGCGGACACCTCGGTACGCAACTCCTCCCCGTCCGCGAAGTCCACGGCCAGGTCGAGCGCCTGGACCTTGACCGTCTGCGCGGTACGGGAGCGCAGTCGCATCTCGATCCACTCGCGGTCGGCGTTCCACAGCGCCACGTGCTCGAAGGCGGCGGGCTCGAAGTCGGCGTCCAGCTCCCTGTTGATGACGGACAGTACGTTCTTGTTGAACGCGGCCGTCACCCCGGCCGCGTCGTCGTACGCCCGGACCAGCGTCCGCTCGTCCTTGACCAGGTCCGTGCCGAGCAGCAGGGAGTCGCCGGGGGAGAGCAGGGAGCGGACGGCGGACAGGAACGCGGCGCGTTCGCCGGGCAGCAGATTGCCGATCGTGCCGCCGAGGAACGCCACCAGCCGGGGACCCGGCGTCCCGGGCAGCGTCAGCCCTCCGGTGAAGTCGGCGATCAGCGCGTGCACCTGGAGGTCCGGCCGCTCGGCGACGAGTGCCCGACCGGCCTGGGTCAGGGCGCTCTCGCTGACGTCGACCGGCACGTAGCCGCGCAGGCCGGTCAGCGCGTCGAGCAGGAACCGCGTCTTCTCCGAGGAACCGGAACCCAGCTCCACCAGCGTGCGGGCACCGGTCGCCGCGGCGATCTCGCCGGCCCGGTCGACGAGGATCTCCCGCTCGGCCCGCGTCGGGTAGTACTCGGGCAGCGCGGTGATCTCCTCGAACAGCTCGCTGCCCCGCGCGTCGTAGAACCACTTGGGCGGCAGCCACTTGGGCGTGCTCGTCAGGCCCGCCAGGACGTCGGCGCGCAGGGCGGCGTCCGTGGCGTCCTCGGGCAGCGTGCGGGTGAGGCGGAACGGGCTCACGTACGGGGCTCCTTCGGAGAGACGAAAGCGTCTGCGAGGGCGGTGTCGCCCGGGTCCTTGAGCGGGGTGAGCAGCACGTCCGTGCGGCTCGCCGCGAGCAGGGTGCGGTCGGGGACCTCCTGCCAGTGCGGGTCGTCGTCGTACGGCTCCGAGGCGACGACCGTGCCACCCCCGGGGCGGCTCAGGTACCACAGAGTGTCGCCCCAGGTGGTCGCGGTGATGGTGGTGCCGCTGGTGAGCAGCAGGTTGAGCCGGGAGGCGGGGGCCGCCGCGGCGACCTCCAGCACCGTCTCGGCGAGCGCCCGGCCCTCGTCGTCCCCGGCGCGCAGCCGGCCGAGGACCAGCGCCCACACGAGTGCCGAGTCGTTGCGTGCCTCCAGTGCCAGCAGGTCCTCGGGCGGCAGCGTGCCGGCCACCCGCGCCAGCGAACCGGGCCAGCCCGCCACGGCACCGTTGTGGCTGAACAGCCAGGTTCCCGCGGCGAACGGCGCCGCCGCGGCCTCCGCGTCCGCGCCCGACAGCGTCGCGTCCCGCACGGCGGCGAGCAGCGCGCCGGTCCGTACGACCCGGGCCAGGTCGGCGAAGGACTGGTCCGCCCAGATGGGCCCGGCCCGGCGGTACCGCGCCGGCACCGGGTCGCCCCCGGCGTACCAGCCGACGCCGAAACCGTCGGCGTTGACCGTGCCGTGGCGCTGGTGCCTGGGTGCCCAGGACTGGCGGTACAGGCCGTGCGGCGGCGCCACGAGGAGCCGGCCGAGCGGCTCCTCGGGTCCCACGTAGGCGAGGTGACGGCACATCAGAAGGCCTCCGGGGTGCGGGCGGTGCGGAACCCGGAGAAGATCTGCCGCCGGATCGGATAGTCCCAGTTGCGGAACGTTCCCCGGCAGGCCACCGCGTCCACGGCGAACGAACCGCCGCGCAGCACCTTGTACTCGGGCCCGAAGAACACCTCCGAGTACTCCTTGTACGGGAACGCCCTGAAGCCCGGGTACGGGGCGAAGTCGCTCGACGTCCACTCCCAGACGTCACCGATCAACTGCCGCACCCCGAGCGGCGACTCACCGGCCGGATAGCTGCCCGCCGGCGCCGGGCGCAGATGCCGCTGGCCGAGGTTGGCGTGGTCCGGCCCCGGGTCCGCGTCGCCCCACGGATAGCGGGCCGAGCGGTCGCCCGCCGGATCGTACCGGGCGGCCTTCTCCCACTCGGCCTCGGTGGGCAGCCGCCGTCCGGCCCAGCGGGCCCAGGCGTCCGCCTCGTACCAGCACACGTGCACCACCGGCTCGTCGGTCGGCACCACCTCGGTGACCCCGAAGCGCCGCCGCAGCCACTGCCCGCCGTCCCGGCGCCAGAACAGCGGGGCGGTCACGGAGTGCCGGCGGATGTGGTCCCAGCCCTCGGGGGTCCACCAGCGCGAGTCGTCGTAGCCGCCGTCGTCGATGAACGCCTGGTACGCGCCGTTGGTCACCGGCGTGGTGTCGATGTAGAACGGCGCCACCTCGCGCCGGTGCGCGGGGCGTTCGTTGTCCAGGGCCCACGGCTCGGTCGACGTGCCCATCGTGAACGGGCCGCCGGGCACCAGGACCTCCGCGGGGCCGGTGAACAGCGGCACCGGGTCCGGGTCCGGCGCGGTCAGGGCCTGCGGGCCCCTGCGGAGCTGATGGGTGATCAGCATGGTCTCGTCGTGCTGCTGCTCGTGCTGGGCGATCATCCCGAAGGCGAAACCCGCCTGAGTCAGCCGCGTCCCGTGGAACGCGGTGCTCTCCAGTACGTCCAGGGCCCGTCCGCGCACGTCGGCCGCGTACCGGCGGGCCTCGGCGGGCGACAGCAGCGGCAGCTTGGGCCGCTCCGCGCGCGGATGCTCGAAGGCGTCGTAGAGGCTGTCTATCTCGGGCCGTATCGCCTCCTGCCCGGCGACGGCGCGCAGCAGCCACTGCTCTTCCTGGTTGCCGATGTGCGCCAGGTCCCACACCAGCGGGGACATCAGCGGCGACACCTGGGACGTCAGATCGGGGCCGTCCACGCAGCTGGTCAGCAGCGTGGTCCGGTCGCGGGCCGTGACGAGCGTGGCCAGGGCCCGTTCGCGCAGGGCGCCGGCGTCGACGGCCGTCCCGCCAGTGGTGTCGGTGGTGGTGTCGGGGGTGTCGGTGGCGGTGTCCATGGCGGGGTCGGTCATGGGCGGGTCTCCGTCCCGTGCGGGCCACGGCTCGCGCCGTCCGGCGTGTCCAGCAGGTCGTCGGCGGGGCAGCGGCCCTTGAGCGCGTAGCGCTCCAGGTGCGCCGCGACGGCGTCCGTCACCGCCGCGGTGGCTCCCAGCCTGGGCAGGGCGGCGAGCGCCGCCGTCAGGCACACGACGGCCGCCTCGCGCAGCTCCGGATCGGTGAGGCCGTCGCGGGCGGCGTCCCGGTACAGCGGGTTGTGCGGGGCGGGCAGGCCGAGCGTGCGCTCGGCGAGCGGTTTCACGGCCCGGTAGGCGGTCTCGGTGGCCTCCTGGTCGTCGAACAGGGCCGCCGTCACGGCGAGCGGCACCATCCAGCCGTCGTCGCCGGGCTGGGCGTCGATCATGCGCAGCTCCAGATGCCCGCGCGGCCGGACCGGCGGGAAGAGTGTGGTGAGGTGGTAGTCGAGATCCTCCCGGGTCGGCGGTCTCGACGCCCGGCTCCGGGTCCACTCCCGGAAGGTCAGGCCCTCCGGTACGTCCCACGGTCCTTCCTCCCGGCGTACGCACATCACCGGCGCCTGAAGGACGTGCCGGGTCCACGCGCCGCGCGGGTCGGAGTCCAGCGGGGGGCCACCGGCCCGGCCGGTGGCGATCTGCGTCCACCGCAGCTGCCGGGTGGACCGCCAGCCGGTGGGCCGGCCCTCGGCCAGCGGGGAGTTGGCGAACGCGGCGGTGAGGACCGCGCCCAGATGGTGGGCCAGCCACCAGCGGCGTACGTGCCCGAGCGGGCCGGGTTCCTCGTACCCGGCGTCCACGCACACCTGCACGGACGCGGAGGCGCACATCATGAAGCGGCCCGCGGGGCCGGCGCGGTCGAGACAGGCCTCCATGGCGTCGTAGCGCGGCTGCCTCAGATAGCGGCGGGGGGAGTGCCAGGGGTCGTGACCGAGGCCCACGAGGGCGAGGCCGTCGTCGCGCAGGACCGCGCGGACGGCGTCGAGATCGGCGGAGACGGTACCGATGCACTCCATCAGGGAGGCGGCGGGGAGCGAGCTCAACTCCAGCTGGCCGCCGGGTTCGACGGTCAGCGCCGACCTGAGGGGCACGGTCCGCAGTGCGGCGTACATGGCGCGCAGTCGTTCGGGTGACACGGGCAGCCGGGGTGCGTCCAGCTCGTGGACGAGCCATTCCACTTCGACGCCGAGCAGCCTCGGCGGACCGGTCTTGAAGCAGATGCCGCGGACCAGCGCCTCGACCTCGGCTTCGGTGACAGAGGTGCGTGGCCGCGTACAGCCACTTACCGCATCGGACATGTCGGGATCCTCCTGAGATTCCATCCATGCCGCCGACCCTTCAGCGGTGGGCCGGGTCGGCACACTCGTCCCACCCAAGACCCTCGTGCGGTCCCGCACAAGGGTGCATACCGGGACGTACCGGCTCGGTAATCTCCGTGACCCGTCCGTTTCCGGGGGCTTTCCCCGTCGTTCCCGGGCCGGGAACTCCGTTGCACCGCATCACCAGCATCACCCAGGATTCCTGCATGAGCACGACGGGGGACACCGCGCGGTGCGCGGTCACGGCGTCCACGGGGGTGGCGCCGTGAGCGCGCGCCTGCGGGGCATCGCACAGCAGACCGAGCAGATCGTGATGGCGGGGTCCTACCGCGCGTCCGGCGGGCGCGAGGTACCGATCGCAGCGGCGGTCGAGGAGGCGCGGGAGCGCACCCGGATGTTCGGCCCGTCACCCGTGGAACCGGCTGCGTCCGTTCCGGTGCGAACTGTCTTCGAGGTCACCGGCGAGAGCAGCCTCGAGGCCGCCCGCCGGCTCGGCGGCGAGGTCGCCGTGCTGAACTTCGCCTCCGCCCGCAACCCCGGCGGCGGCTATCTCAACGGCGCCCAGGCCCAGGAGGAAGCCCTGTGCCGGGCCTCCGCGCTGTACACCTGCCTGCTGCGGGCACGCGAGTTCTACGACCACCACCGCGCCCACCGGGACCCGTTCTACACCGACCGCGTCATCCACTCGCCCGGCGTGCCCGTCTTCCGCGACGACCGCGGCCGGCTGCTGGACGAGCCGTACACCGCCGGCTTCCTCACGTCCGCCGCACCCAACGCGGGCGTGGTGCTGCGCACGGCCCCGGAGCGCGCCGCCGAGCTGCCCGCGGCCCTCGCCGCACGCGCCGAGCGGGTGCTGGAGACGGCCGCCGCCCACGGGTACCGGCGGCTGGTGCTCGGTGCCTGGGGCTGCGGAGTGTTCCGCAACGACCCGGCCGAGGTGGCGGGCGCGTTCCGGACGCGGCTAGGGCCCGGCGGACGGTTCGCGGAAGCCTTCGAGCGGGTGACGTTCGGCATCCTGGACCGCACGCCGGGCGGCACGGTCAGGGCCGCCTTCGCACGCGTCTTCCCGGAGGGGGCGGGCCGTCCCGGCCGGCTCCAGCCGTAGCGCTCCCGCAGCCGCTGCGGTACGGCGCCGAACGGCCTCCGGTCCAGGGCGCACGCCTCGCGGTGGCGCGCACCGGCGTCGCGCAGCCGCGGCACCCGGTCCACGCCGGTCACGAGTCCCGCCCGGAGCGGTCCCACGTGCCGGCGGCGGGGCCGCGTCCTCGTCGTCCGGGAGTGCCGGTGCGGGCGGGTCGGCCGCCGCCCCGAGCCGCAGACGCGGTCCCCGGTGGGGGCGGTCTCCGGACCTGGCCGGACGGACTGATCTGCGGCACCCGCGATCGGGTGGCAGGCTGATCACCGGGGCCGCACCGTCCCCGGCCATCGACTGGCCGATCACCGGGGCCGGACCGCCCCCGGCACCGACTGGCCGAATACCGGGGTCCGCCCCGGCCCCGACCGTACGAGCGGAGAAAGCCGACGTCATGACCGACCAGCTCACCGTGAGCGTCCTGGGCACCGGCATCATGGGTGCCGCGATGGCCCGCAATCTCGCCCGCGCCGGACACACCGTCCGGGTCTGGAACCGCACCCGGGACAAGGCCGAGCCGCTGGCCGCCGACGGCGCGCACGTCGCGGCCCGCCCCGAGGAGGCGGTGCGGGACGCCGACGTCGTCGTCACCATGCTGTACGACGGTCCGGCCGCTCTGGACGTCATGCGGCAGGCCACCCCCGGTCTGCGCCCCGGCACCGAGTGGGTGCAGTCGACCACCGCCGGCGTCGACGCGGTCGCCGACCTGGCCGCCTTCGCCAATGAACACGGCCTCGTCTTCTTCGACGCCCCCGTCCTCGGCACCCGCGGGCCCGCCGAGGCCGGTCAGCTCCTGGTCCTGGCCGCCGGCCCGGCCGACGCACGGGGCACGGTGACGCCCGTCCTCGACGCCGTGGGCTCCCGCACGGTGTGGACCGGCGAGGACGGCGCGGCCGGCAGCGCCACCCGGCTGAAGCTGGTGGCCAACAGCTGGGTCCTCGCCGCCACCAACGCGGCCGGCGAGGTCCTGGCGCTCGCCAAGGCACTGGGTGTGGACCCGGACGGCTTCTTCGACGCCATCGCGGGCGGCCCGCTCGACATGGGCTACCTGCGCGCCAAGGCCGGCCTGATCCGCGACGGCGCGCTGCGCCCGGCCCAGTTCGCGGTCACCACCGCCGCGAAGGACGCCCGGCTGATCGTCGAGGCGGGCGAGGCGAACGGCGTCCGCCTGGACGTGGCCGCCGCCGGCGCCGAACGCCTGGCGCGCGCCGCCGCACAGGGACACGGCGACGAGGACATGGCGGCGGCCTACTTCGCCAGTTTCGAGGAGAGGGCGTCCGACTGAGCTCACCCGGGGTACCGGATGAGCGGAACAACCGGAAGACCGAAGTAGTCTCGGCACACACCAAGATCAAAGGAGTCCGCATGTCCAAGCCGCCGCTGCCGCCCGAGGCCGTCGACCTGCTGCGCCGCCCCAACCCGTGCGTCATGGCCACCCTCCGCTCGGACGGCGCGCCCGTCTCCACGCCCACCTGGTACCTGTGGGAGGACGACGGCCGGGTCCTGATCAACTTCGACGAGGGCCGGGTACGCCTGGGACACGTGCGCCGCGACCCGCGCGTGACCCTCACCGTCCTCGCGGGCGACGACTGGTACACGCACGTCACCCTCATCGGCCGCGTCACCGAGACCCGCGACGACGAGGGCCTCACCGGCATCGACCGCCTCTCCAGGCACTACACGGGGAACCCGTACCCCAACCGGGACCGGGCCAGGGTCAGCGCCTGGGTCGAGGTCGAGCGCTGGCACGGCTGGGGCGCCCTGAAGGACAGCGACCAGGCGTCCGGCTGAGCAGGGGCCGGCACCGTGGACCACGGGGATCCCGCCGGGTATCGACACGACCGGCCGCCTCCTCTAAGATCCACGGCGCGGCATCGCGTGTCGGTCACCGTCCGGGTGAGGCATGGAGGCGCCGCGGAGATGCCCGTGGAGGCATTCACCCGTGTCAGTCGAGTTCAACCACACCATCGTTCTCTCCCGGGACCGGGAGAAGTCCGCTCACTTCCTCGCCCGGATCCTGGGCCTGGAGGTCGGTGAGCCGGCCGGGATGTTCCTGCCCGTGACGACCGACAACGGCGTCACCCTCGATTTCGCCACCGTCGACATCGACATCCCGGTGCAGCACTACGCGTTCCTCGTCTCCGAGGACGAGTTCGACGAGATCCTCGCCCGGCTCGTCGAGGACGGGGTCCCCATCCAGGCCGACCCGCACGGCCGGCACCCGCGCCGGATCAACCGCAACGACGGCGGACGGGGCGTGTACTTCGGCGACCCGTCCGGGCACGGCATGGAGGCCTTCACCCGCCCCTACGGCAGCGACCCGTCCTCGCCGTTGAACGGCGTCACCCAGGACGTCCCCGGGGCACGCTGACCGGCCGTCGGCGACCGTTGTCACACCCCCTCCGCATACTGGTGGCCTCAGGGAGCCGGACATGAGGAGGGGGTGGCCGTGCGGACGGTGTACAGCGGTGAACTACACGTCAGCTACGGACAGTTCTACGTGGACAGCCGACCTGACGAGGAGAACCCGGGTCCGTCGCCGGCCTGCGCCGGGCAGACCAACGGACTGTGCGGGGCGGCCGTCCCCGGACACCTCTTCCTCGTCACGGGCCTGCACACCGGCCGCGTCGGTCTGACCGTCGAGGTGCACGGGGCGGCACCGCCGCTCGACGACGGCTGGGAGGACGTGGTGGAGGTGTCCTTCCGGCCGGCCTCCGCCTCGACGGTCGTCCTGCCGTGGGGCGACGGCCCCCTGTGCGCACTGGACCTGCTCCCGGCCGACCACCGGGTGCGCTACTGCGGGCGCGGCATGGACCGGGGCCGGGAGGAGGAGCTCGCCGTACTCGAAGGCGGCGCGCCGGTCGACCACTACCTGCTCCAGTTCTGGCCGGCTCCGCCCGCCGCGGACCTCGTCGTCCGGCAGACCTCGCGCAGCGCCGCACACCGGCACCGGCACGCCCGCGGTCTGCCGCCGCCCCCCACGCCCGAGGAGCGGGCCGCGGCCGAGTGCCGCCGGCGGGAGGAGCGGCGGGCGGCGGAGCAGGCCGCACAGGAGCGTGCGGAAGCCCTGTCCTGGGGCGGTCGGCTGCCCAGCCGCCGCCTGCGCGAGGCCGGCGGCAACGCGCGGGGACTCGTTCCGCTGGACCGCGACCTGCTCGACGCCGTCGACGCGGCGTGCCCGGCGACGCAGCGCGACCTCGCCCGGTGGGCCGCCCACCGGGCCTTCGCCGCGGCGGGGCTGGACGGCGTCGACTGGATCGCACCCGCGCTGGCGGCGCTGGACCGCGGGGAGCCCCTGCCGGCGCCGTTCGACGTCCCGCAGCGGGCCTGGGACCGGTTCTTCGCCGACGACCGTACGACCCACACCCTGGTGGACTCGTCGGACGGATGCCGCGACAACCTGCTGCAACAGGCGATGGCGATGCCCGCACTGCCCGCCGCGGCCGGACCGGACCCGTTGCGCGCCGCCCTCGACGCCCTCTTCGCCGCCGCGATCACCTACGGCACCGACTATCCCGCCCTGTTCGCGCTGGCCCGCCGCCGGTTCCCCACGCTGGGCCCGGGGACACCGCAGTCCTAGCTAGCTATGCCGACGCGTGGTCGTGCCGGGGCAGCAGCGGGGCGCCAGGACGAGTACGCCCGCCACCGCGACCGCCGTACGCGGTGGCGGTCAGCCGGCCCGGAGCCCCCGCACCCCGGTCGGAGCCGCGGTCGTCGGTTTGCCGCCGACCGACCAGGCGGACAGCCGTGGACGGCGCGGTCCGCCGGGGTCGGCCGAGCCGGCGTCCAAAGGCGGACGTGGCGGCGGGACGCACGGCGCAGCGGGGTTGCCCCGACCCGCGCCGGGTACCCGACCGCGCATGAAGTGGCGACAGGTGCAGGACGGGCCGTCCGCGGTGTGCGTGGTGGTCCTCGACCCCGGCGAGGACGCGCTCGCCGAACTCACCGCCTTCGCCCGCGACCGGTCGCTCGGGGCATCCCAGGTGACGGCCGTGGGCGCCTTCTCGGAGGCGGTCGTCGGCTGGTTCGACCGGCAGGCCAAGGACTACCGGCGCATTCCGGTGGGGGAGCAGTGCGAGGTGCTGTCCCTGATCGGGGACATCGCCGTCGCCGACGACGGGCCGGCCCCGCACCTGCACGCCGTACTGGGCCTGTCCGACGGCTCGACCCGCGGCGGCCACCTGCTGTCCGGCCGGGTCTGGCCGACGCTGGAGGTCGTCGTGCGGGACAGCCCGGCCGAACTGGCCAAGACCCACCGCCCCGACATCGGCCTGGCCCTGATCGACCTGGGCTGAGCCGGCCGCCGCAGGGCGGTTTACCGGCCCGGGTGCGGGCTACGCGGCCCGCACGGAACTCCGCACCACCCCGGGAGGCGCGACCATGACACGGCGCATCCGAGACGTGATGTCACCCGCCGTGGTGGCCGTCGAGCCCATGACCACGGTGGCCCGGGCGGCCCGGCTGATGCGCGAGGAGGACATCGGCGACGTTCTGGTGACCTACGACCGGGACCTGTTCGGTGTACTCACCGACCGCGACATCGTGCTGCGCAGCGTCGCCGACGGTCGCGACCCCGACGACACCACGGTCGGCTCGGTCTGCACGCCCCCGCCCGTCGTCACCCTCGAACCGGACGACAGCACCGACTACGCGGCCGAGCTGATGCGACGCCACGCCGTGCGGCGGCTGCCGGTCGTCGAGTACGGCGGCGTCCCGGTCGGCGTGGTCACCCTCGGCGACCTGGCCGCCACCGACGACCCGCACTCCGCCCTGGCGGACATCAGCGAGGCCCCGCCCGACCACTGACGCCTCCGACCCGCACGGAGGGAACGGCATGAGCGACCGACGCCGGCCCCACGGGGCCGCGGAACCCGCCCCTCGCGCGCGGCCCGGCGCGACCGGCCGCCGCTTCCCGCGCACCGGCACCGAACCGGTCACCGCACAGAGCCCGCTGCGGCTGCGGCTGCTGCTGTCGGCCGTCTTCCTGCCGCTGTTCGTCGCCGGAGCCGCGTTCTTCGGCGTGTGGGCCGCGGACACCGGCTCGGGCGACAGCCCCGGACGAGCCGGCCTGGTGGCCCTGGCCGCCGTGTGCGCGGCGTTCGCACTGCCGGCGGCGGCCGACCTGGTGGTCGTGGCCGGCCGGTTGCGGCGCGGACGGGGCACCCCTGTACCGCACTGACCCGAGAACCACCCGAGGAAGGGGACGGAGGAAGCGACATGGCTCCCCCGGCACGAACCACGACGGCAGGCGCCCGGGAGGACCGCCGCGCCGCCACCCGCACCGCCCGGCTGCGCAACCGGATACCCGAACCCGACGAGGAACCCGACCTGCTCGGCCAGTACCTGACCCAGATCGGCGCCACCCCGCTGCTGACCGCCGAGGACGAGGTGAGCCTGGCCCGGCGTATCGAGGACGGGGTCCGGGCCATGGAGGAGCTGGAGTCGGCCGACACCGGCGAGCCCGCCCCGACACCGGACAGGCGCCGCGCGCTGGAGGAGGCCGTCCACGACGGCCAGGCGGCCAAGGACCACATGGTGCGGGCCAACCTGCGGCTCGTGGTGTCGATGGCCAAACGCCACGCCCACCGCGGGCTGCCCCTCCTGGACGTCATCCAGGAGGGCAACCTCGGACTGATCCGGGCCGTGGAGAAGTTCGACCACACCAAGGGCTTCAAGTTCTCCACGTACGCCACCTGGTGGATCCGCCAGGCCATCGAGCGGGGCCTGGCGACCCACGCGCGCACGGTGCGGCTGCCGGTGCACGTCGTGGAGCAGCTGCAGAAGCTCGCCAAGGTCGAGCGGCGGCTTCGTGGGAGCCTCGACCGCGAGCCGACCGCCGAGGAGGTGGCCGCCGAGAGCGGTATCGACGGCGACAAGGTCGTCTGGCTGCGCCGCGTCGGACGGAGCGCCGTCAGCCTGGACACTCCGGTGGACGAGGCGGGGGAGACCGTCGTCGGCGACCTCATTCCCGACACCGAGGTGCTCCAGGCCCCCGAGGTGGCCGAGTTCCAGGCCCTCGCGGCGGAACTGCGGGAGGCCGTCGGCACCCTCGCGCCCCGCGAGGCCCTGATCCTCAGCCTGCGCTACGGACTGCACGACGGCCGTCCCCGCACCCTGCAGCAGGTGGCACAGCACGTGGGCCTGACCCGGGAACGCGTCCGCCAGCTGGAGAAGGCCTCCCTCGACCACCTGCGCGCCCCCGAGACCCGGGACCGCCTGCTGGACTGGGCGAGCTGACCGGCTGACCTCGACGCCCACCCACCAGCCCTTCAGGGTCACGAGCCTCACCGGTCCGCCCCGTCCCGCAGGGCTCACCCGTCCGCGAACGAACGACCTCGCGTCACCCTCCCGCAGCCGTCGAACGACCTCGCGTCACCCGTCCGCAGCCGTGGGAGCATCCATCCGCAGCCGGGCCCCCTGCCGCAGCAGCTCGTGCTGGACCATCCGGTAGGGCAGGCCGCGCGGGCCGCGCCCGTGCCGGACCGTCAGCGCCGCGCACACCCCGGCCGCGTGGCCGGTCGCCATGGCGATGGGCATCACCCGGTACGACGAGTGCGCCACATGCGTCCCGGAGATGCAGCGTCCGGCCACCAGCAGCCGCTCGGTGCCCCGTGGCACCAGGCAGCGCAGCGGGATGTCGTAGAAGCTGCCCCGCGGCACCCGTTTGAGGACGGTGCCGGAGCCGCGCGGGTTGTGGATGTCGACCGGGTAGGCGCCGTGCGCGACCACGTCCGGGAAGGTGCGCGCCGCCAGGATGTCGTGTCCGGTCAGCTGGTAGTCGCCGAGCACGCGCCGGCTCTCCCGTACGCCGATGTGCGTGCCGCTCTGCACCACGTACGCCTCCTCGAAACCGGGCACGCGGGTGCGCAGGAAGCGGTCGATCTGGGAGAGCTGGCGCCGGGCCGTGTACTCGGCCCGGGTCAGGTCCCACACGCTGGTGCCGAGCACCCGGTTGACGCGGGTGCTGTTGACGGCGATCTCGCGCGGGTGCGGGGTCGCGAAGAAGAGGATGTCCTCGCGCGGCAGCCGGAGCTCGCCGTTCGCCCTGGCCTCCTCGATCAGGTCCCACAGACCGTGCACGCCGCGCCACTGGTCGGGGTGCGCGCGCACGTAGTCGGCGAAGTCCGGCCGCGCGAAGTCCGCCACGCGGAACATCAGCGTCATGGGCTGCACCAGCCCGTCCTCGGGCCGGCCGATCTCGTACGGTGCCCCGCAGGACGTCGCCACGTCGCCGTCGCCCGTGCCGTCCACGACCACCCCGGCGTCGATCACCACCGGCCCCGACTTCGTCTCGAACACCACCCGCCAGCCGGAGCCGTCGTCGAGGGGCAGCGCGCCGGAGGCGAAGGAGTGGAACAGCATCCGCACCCCCGCCTCGTCCATCATCTCGAGCAGGGAGAGCTTGAAGAGCTCCGGGTCGAAGGGGACCGTGTACCCGGTCTTCGGAGAGGGCGGCAGACAGCCTCCGCGCCCCATGAGCCGGTCGAGCAGCTGCCACAGCACGCCCGCGACCACCGGCTCGCCCTCGCCGTGGTCGGTGGGCAGCAGCCGCGAGGTGTCCCCCGACTCGGTGAACGCGGCCTGCTTGTGCTCGTTGTGGAACGACATCAGCGGCATCACCAGCGCCACGGTCGCGTTGCCGCCGAGGAACCCGTACCGCTCCACCAGTACGACGTCGGCCCCGGCGTCGGCCGCGCCGACCGCGGCGGCGAACCCGGCGGGACCGCCGCCCACCACCAGCACGTCGCACCGGCCCCCGTGCCGGGCGGGCCGCGGGGGCAGGGTGACCGTGCGGGGTTCGCGGGGCTCTTCCAGGATCGGCATCGCTCTCCTCGGAGGTCAGGCGTCGGCCGTCACGCGTGCAACGGGCCGGTCAGGCGTCGGCCGTCACGCGTGCAACGGGCCGGTCAGGCGTCGGCCGTCACGCGTGCAACGGGCGGGGCTCGGAGACGTACGGCTCCGGGTCCGGCCCCGCCGCCTGTGCCCGCGGCCCGTCGCCCGCCTCGCCGACCGCGTCCACCTCGCCGATCGCGTCGAGCAGCGAGCCGCAGCGCACACAGGTCTCCCTGGCCGCCGCGGACAGTTCCCGCATCCGGGACCGGAGGTCCTCCCGGCGCCGCGGATACTCGTCCCACATCCGATCGACCTCCGCCAGCAGCAACCCCGCCTGCTCCCGTGCCACGCCCACCAGGGCCGGGGCGCCCAGCCGGCGGGCGAAGTCGAAGACCTTGCCGGAGTAGGGCAGCGGCAGCACCGGCACGCCGGTGAGCGCCGCGAAGATCACGAAGTGCAGCCGCATGCCGACGGCCACGTCCAGATGCCGCATGAAGCCGAGGACCTGCCCGGGGCTGTAGTCGCCGTGCAGGATCCGGCCCTTGTCCGGCGCGGTCATGTGGGACAGCACGGCGTGCGCGTGCCGTACGTCGTGCCGCTCCATCGGCAGGAACACCACGTGCGCGTCCAGTCGCCGCACCAGGAAGTCCGCGACGTCCGCGAGCAGCGCGTGGTAGTCGCCCTCGTCGAGTTTCTCGGCGGCCCGGCCCGGTTCGCGCACCGACATCCCCACCAGCCGGGCGCCGGAGGGGATGCCCTCGTCCCGCATCATGGCCTCGGTGAAGGGTTCGGGCCCCAGCAGCAGGGCCGGGTCGGCGGTGACCGTGACCTCGCGTTCCAGGCCGACCTCCTCCAGGACCAGCCGGGACTCCTCGTCCCGCACCACGACGTCGTCCATGTCCGCCAGCACGGTGCGCACCGCGTCCCGGTCCTCGGCGTCCGTCAGCGGCCCCGCACCGACGGCGTAGGCGAAGGTCGGCACGTCGCGGGTCTGCGCGGCGCGCACCAGTCGCAGATAGCGCCGCGCCTCACCGTCGTAGAGGATGCCGCCACCGCCCAGCACCAGGAGGTCCAGGCCGGGCAGTACGTCGAGGACGTGGTTGCGGCTGACGCCCTCCCAGGGCACCACCTCGTCGGCGTCGGGGTGATGGGTGCGGGTGTGCTCCGCGTTCCGGCTCAGGACGATCAGGTGCGCGTCGGGCCGCTGGGCGCGCAGGCAGCTCAGGACGCAGGTCAGGATCGCCTCGTCGCCGATGTTGAAGCCGCCGTAGGAACCGAGCACGCCGATGCGCGGGCGCGGCCGGGCGGGGGGCGGAAGCGAGGGGGCAGTGGTCATGCAGGGGCTCCCGTCACGTCGGGGTCGGCCGGACCGCCGGCCTCGGTGCGCGGACCGCGCACGCTGCCGGGTTGCCTGCACCGGATTACGGAAACACGCTGACCGAGAACCCGTACCCGGGTCGGCCCCTCACACGTATCAGGAGCACCAGTGGACGTCTCACTCACGGTCTGGCTGCTGACCGTCGCGGGCCTGTGCGTACTCGTCGCCGCCGACTTCTTCATCGGCCGGAAGCCGCACGACGTGTCGATCAGGGAAGCCGGGATCTGGACGGCCGTCTGGGTGGTTCTGGCCTGCTTGTTCGGTGTGGGGCTGCTGGTGTTCGCCGGGGGCGGGCCCACCGGCGAGTTCTTCGCCGGCTACATCACCGAGAAGTCGCTGAGCGTCGACAACCTCTTCGTCTTCGTCCTGATCATGGCGAAGTTCGCGGTGCCCTCGCAGTACCAGCAGCGGGTTCTGATGGTCGGCGTCATCGTGGCCCTGGTGCTGCGCGCCGCGTTCATCGCGGCCGGCGCGGCGATCATCTCCGCCTTCTCCTGGGTCTTCTACATCTTCGGCGCCTTCTTGATCTGGACCGCGTGGAAGCTCATCCAGGACGCCCGCAAGGGCGGGCACGACGAGGAGTACGAGGAGAACAAGCTGCTGAGGACGGTCGAACGCCGCTTCGGAGTGGCCGACCGCTACCACGGCACCAAGCTGTGGATCGAGGAGAACGGCAAGCGGGTCATGACTCCGATGCTGGTCGTGATGCTCGCGATCGGCTCCACCGACGTCCTGTTCGCCCTCGACTCCATCCCCGCCATCTACGGCCTGACCCAGGACCCGTACATCGTGTTCACGGCCAACGCGTTCGCCCTGATGGGCCTGCGCCAGCTGTACTTCCTCATCGGTGGCCTGCTGAAGAAGCTGATCCACCTCTCCTACGGCCTGTCGGTCATCCTGGGCTTCATCGGCGTCAAACTGTTCCTGCACGCCCTGCACGAGTCCGGGGTCCACGTCCCCGAGATCGGCATCCCCTTCTCGCTCGGCTTCATCGTGCTCGTCCTCGCGGTCACCACGGCGACGAGCCTGTGGGCCGCGAGGAAACCGGAGCGGGAACAGGAGGAGGAACGGGAGAAGGAGGAGGCGGAGGAGAAGGGGCGGGACGCGTGACGGAGGCCTACTGGATGGTCCAGCCCACGCTGCCGACCCCCGAGCTGTAGAACGCGCAGACGCCCGAGGACTCGCCGTACCGCCCGGGCGCCAGTGTCACCCACTGGCCGGAGACGTCGGGTGCCCGGCCGCAGACGATCTCGGCGCGGAAGGTGATGGTGCGGTCGGTGTTGTTGCTGCAGCCGGCGATGCCGTGGTCCGGGTTGTTGTTGTGCACCCAGCCGTCGCAGTCGACACCGGCTGCTGCCGCGGAGGCAGCCGTTCCGGGCGGCGTGGCCGGCGCCGGAACGGCGGAGCCGGCCGCCGTGAGGGCCAGCACCGATACCGTGGCGGCCATCCCGGCCATGACGACGTTCTTCCCGCGCTTCATACGTACCCCCGTGAGGTCGTGTGTCTTCCGGTTGCGCGACCAGTCAAGGAGACGACGGCTCCCACGTGAACCTCGGAGGTGTGAGGGTCCGTCCCGAGCGCGTCGAGATCCACATGGCGCCGCGAGGCCCGGACGCCACCACCAGGGTTGTCTGCCCCCGGGGCGGCGGGCCCGGCAACCCTCCGGTGACCCGCCGTCGCCCGGCAACCCGCGCCGGCGAGGGGGTGCCGCGCGAGACCCGACGACGCGAGTACCGTGGTCGTCGACGACCACCGGGTATGCAGTCACCGTGGCGGCCCACTCCTCGCACCGGCCCACTCCCCGTACCGCCGCCCCATGCCCGTACCGGCCCACACCCTGCGCTCACCACGTCCGTCGCCTCCCGTCAGATCCGGCAGCCCGCCCGCGATCCGGGCGTCGGCCTGCTGTGGCCGCAGGGCCGCGGACCCCGGCACCGCGGACCCCGGCACCGCGGACCCCGGCTCACGCCGGCCGCGGACGGCGACACACGTCGGGACCGGAGCTCGGCGGAGCTCCGGTCCCGTACGCGTGCAGGCGGGTGTCAGGCGGCGACGGCCTCGTCGGCGTGGCCGTGCAGCCGGGCGACGACCTCGGTCAGCTGGGCGGCGACCTCGGCGTCGTCGGCCGGGTGGGTCTCGGCGAAACGGGTCACCGAACCGGGGATGGACAGCTTGAGGTCCTCGATCACCTTGCCGCCGGCGATACCGACGGCCTTGCGGGTGTCGTCCTGCGCCCACACGCCGCCGTACTGGCCGAAGGCGGTGCCCACCACGGCGGCGGGCTTGCCGGCGAAGGCGCCCGCGCCGAACGGACGGGACAGCCAGTCGATGGCGTTCTTGAGGACGGCCGGCATGGTGCCGTTGTACTCCGGCGAGAAGAACAGGAAGGCGTCGGAGGCCTGCGCGGCCTCGCGCAGCTTCACGGCGGCGGCCGGGACGCTGCCCTCGACGTCGATGTCCTCGTTGTAGAAGGGGATCTCGGCCAGGCCTTCGAACAGCTGCACCTCGGCGCCCTCCGGTGCGAACTTGGCGGCCGCCTCGGCGAGCTGGCGGTTGTGCGAACCGGCGCGAAGGCTGCCGACGAGCGCAAGGATGCGGACAGACATGAGTACTCCCAAGGACGGAGCAGACGCTGACGGGGCAGACGCTGCTGAAAACACTGCCGTAACGGATCCGGACCGAGGTCCGTTTAATTTCTAACATCCCAAACGGACCGCGGTCCAGTTTTCTTCCCGATGCCTTAGGCTGGCTCCATGTCCGCCGCCCTGCCCCCCTTCCCGAAGCCCCAGGAGACCGCCGGTCCACCCGAACTGCTGCAGCTCGGCACGGGGACCGAGGAGGACGAGCCGTGCCTGCGCGCCGACGCCGCGCGCAACCGGGCCCGGCTGCTGGAGGCCGCCGCGCGGCTGGTCGCCGAGCACGGCGCGGCCGGCGTCACGATGGAGGCGGTGGCCGCGGCGGCCTCGGTGGGCAAGGGCACGGTCTTCCGCCGCTTCGGCGACCGCACCGGCCTGCTCATGGCGCTCCTCGACCACTCCGAGAAGAAGTTCCAGGCCGCGCTCCTCGGCGGCCCGCCGCCCCTGGGCCCCGGGGCGCCGCCCGTCGAGCGGCTGCGCGCCTTCGGCTGCGCGATGCTGCGCCGCTCCATCGACGAACTGGAACTGCAACTGGCCGCCGAACCGAGCGCGGAACGCCGTTACACCTCCGCGCCGCGCCGCTTCCTGCGCGGCCACGTCGCCCTGCTGCTGCGGCAGGCGGTCCCGGACGGGGACAGTGAACTCCTCTCCCACACGCTGCTGGCGTACCTCGACGCCGCCCTGGTCCACCACCTCACCGAACAGTGCGGAGTGCCCCCGGCGCGGCTCCAGGCGGGCTGGCTGGACCTGGTCGCACGGGTGACCCGCACCGAGATCCCGGCCGAGCCCGCGACCACGGCGACCACCGTGCCCACCGCGCCCAAGGGCTGAGTACTCGTCCGGTCCGGACGACGTTCCCCCGCCCGCCGCCCCCCGCCGGGCTTCTGCCAAGATGCCGTACGTCATGGTGCAGATACCGAAACCGCCCGCCCCCGAGTCCCTCGCACCGCGCTCCGTCCCCACGAGCGCCGATGTGGCCCGCCTGGCCGGCGTCTCGCGCGCGACCGTCTCCTACGTCCTCAACAACACCAGCGCCGTCCGGATCAGCGAGCCCACCCGCCGTCGCGTCCACGAGGCCGCCAGGGAGCTCGGATACGTCCCGCACGCGGCGGCCCGCTCCCTGCGCGCCGGGCACAGCCGCACGGTCCTGATGCCCGCGCCGTCCTTCCCCGCCGGCCCGCTCTACCGCCGGTTCCTCGACGAACTCCAGCAGGCCCTCGGCCGCCTCGACTACACCGTCGTCCAGTACGGCACCGTCGGCCCCTACGACGACGAGGCCGCCCGCGCCTGGGCCGAGTTACGCCCGGTCGCCGTCCTCGTCCCCGGACCGGGTCTCGGCCCGCGCGGAGTGGAGGTCCTCAAACGCTCGGGCGCCCGGGCGGTCGTCACCCTCGGCCCCGAGGCCGTCGAGGGAGCGCACGCACTGCTCATGGACCACGAGATCGTCGGCCACCGCGCCGTCCGTCACCTCCACGAACGCGGACGCCGCAGGATCGGCGTCGTCGTGCCCGCGGAGGACGGGCTCGAGGTCTTCTCCGCACCGCGTCTGACCGGCGCCCGCCGCGCCGTGCACGACACCGACGCCACCGTCACCGAACTCCGCCTCGCCTACGAGGAGCAGGACGCCGCCCGGCTGGCCGCCCGCTGGGACTCCCTCGGTCTCGACGCCGTGTACGCGTACAACGACGAGTACGCGATGCTGCTGATGCGGGCGCTGCAGGACGAGGGCCTCGGCATCCCCGGCGACGCCGCGGTGATCGGCGCCGACGACCTGGTGCTGGGACGCCTGCTGCGGCCCCGGCTGAGCACCGTCCACCTGGAACTGCCGGCCGGCCGCGACCTGGCCGCCCTGGTCGACCGGGCGGTCCGCGACCCCGGCGCCGCGCCCGAGCGGCACAAGGTGCTGGGCGCGGCGGTGGTGCACCGGGAGTCGAGCTGACTGTCGGGCCGGCCGGAGGCCGGTCCGCCTACTGGCCGTCCTGCGCGGCCTGGCCCCCGGCCTGCGCCTGCTGCTCGGCGACCGACTTGCGAACCTCGTCCATGTCCAGCCTCCGGGCCTGCCCGATGACGTCCGTCAGCGCCTCCTCGGGCAGCGCGCCCGGCTGCGCGAACACGGCCACCTGGTCCCGGACGATCATCAGCGTCGGAATCGACTGGATGCCGAAGGCCTGGGCCAGCTCCGGCTGCGCCTCGGTGTCCACCTTGCCGAACACGAGGTCGGGGTTGGCCTCGGCCGCCTTCTCGTAGACCGGGGCGAACTGACGGCACGGACCGCACCACGACGCCCAGAAATCGATCAGGACGAACTCGTTGTCCGTGACCGTCTGGTCGAAGTTCTCCTTGGTGAGCTCCACGGTGCTGGTCATGCGAGATCCCTCTTCCTGGGTTCGGGGGCGTGAGCCGTCGGCACAACACTGCCGACCTGCTGGGTATTCCGCGCTCGTACCCATGTGGCCACGCCGCACACCACCCACCAGACTGGCCCCATGACGCAAACGGATTCCATCGCGTACGACGTCGTCGTGATCGGCGCGGGCCCCGTGGGGGAGAACGTCGCCGACCGTACCCGCGCGGCCGGGCTGTCCACCGCGATCGTGGAGAGCGAACTGGTCGGCGGCGAATGCTCCTACTGGGCGTGCATGCCCAGCAAGGCCCTGCTGCGCCCGGTCCTCGCCCGCGCGGACGCCCACCGCCTGCCAGGTCTGAGCCGGTCGGTGCGGGACCCCCTCGACGCGGCGGCGGTCCTCGCCCGCCGAGACGAGTACACCTCCCACTGGAAGGACGACGGCCAGGTCCAGTGGGTGAAGGGCATCGGCGCCGACCTGCACCGGGGACAGGGACGCCTCGCCGGGCCGCGCACGGTCGAGGTGACCGCCCCCGACGGCACGCGCCGGGTACTGACCGCCCGGCACGCCGTCGCCGTCTGCACCGGCAGCGGCGCCGCCCTGCCCGCCCTGCCCGGGCTCGCCGAGGTACGCCCCTGGACCAGCCGCGAGGCCACCAGCGCGAAGAGCGCGCCCGGCCGGCTGATCGTGGTCGGCGGCGGAGTCGTCGCCGTGGAGATGGCCACCGCCTGGCAGGCCCTCGGCTCCCGGGTGACGCTCCTGGTGCGCGGCGACGGCGGCCTCCTCGCCCGCATGGAGCCGTTCGCCGGCGAACTGGTCGCCGAGGCGCTCACCGAGGCCGGCGTCGACATCCGCACCGGCACGTCCGTCGAGTCCGTCACCCGGGAGGGCGGCACCGTCGTCGTGGTCACCGACACCGGCGACCGCGTCGAGGCCGACGAGATCCTCTTCGCCACCGGCCGCGTCCCGCGCACCGACGACATCGGTCTGGAGACCGTGGGACTGGAACCGGGCTCCTGGCTCCCGGTCGACGACAGCCTCCGGGTGGCGGGCCACGACTGGCTCTACGCCGTAGGCGACGTCAACCACCGCGCCCTGCTCACCCACCAGGGGAAGTACCAGGCCCGTATCGCGGGCGCCGCCATCGCCGCCCGCGTCTCCGGCGCGGCGGACCTGGACTGCGGCCCGTGGGGCGCACACGCCGCGACCGCCGACCACGACGCCGTCCCCCAGGTGGTGTTCACCGACCCCGAGGCGGCGTCCGTCGGCCTGACCCTCGCCGAGGCCGAGCAGGCGGGCCACCGCGTCCGCGCCGTCGACGTCGACCTCGCCACGGTGGCCGGCGCGAGCCTGTACGGCGACGGCTACAGGGGGCGCGCCCGCATGGTCGTCGACCTGGAGGACGAGATCGTCCGCGGCGTCACCTTCGTCGGCCCCGGCGTCGGCGAGTTGATCCACTCCGCGACCGTCGCCGTCGCCGGCCGCGTCCCGGTCAGCCGCCTGTGGCACGCGGTCCCGTCCTACCCGACGATCAGCGAGGTGTGGCTGCGGCTGCTGGAGGCGTACCGGGACCAGTGACCCCCTCACACGGCTGAGGGCAGCCGCCCCGGCTGAGGGGCAGTCGTGCCTCTGCCGGGGCCCCGGCTGAGGGCGTGCCGGCCCCTCCCGGTGCCCGAACGCCCCCGCAGACACTCCCGGTGCGGCACGGGCGGGCGGCGGCGGCCCCCCGCGACCGCGGGTGCGCACAGCCCGCCCGTGCCGCCCCGGCGGCCAGTCAGACCGCCGGGGCGGGCAGCCCGAACCCCAGCTCCGCCGCCGCCCGTTCCGGCGTCGCCTGCCCCCACCACTCGGCCATCGCCCGGTTCGACGCCAGCGACCGCAGCTCGGCCCGGTCCAGATACAGCGTGCCGTCGAGATGATCCGTCTCGTGCTGCACGATCCGGGCCGGCCAACCCGAGAACACCTCGTCCACCGCCCGCCCGTGCTCGTCCCGCGCCAGCAGCCGCACCTCGGCATGCCGAGCCACCACCGCCTGCCAGCCCGGCACGCTCAGACAGCCCTCGAAGAACGCGGCGCGCGCGGCGCCGACGGGCTCGTACGACGGATTGACCAGCACCCGGAACGGCTGCGGCACCCGCCCCCGGACCACCCGTACCTCGTCCGGCACCGGCGCCGGGTCCTCGATGACCGCGATCCGGAGCCCGACACCCACCTGCGGCGCGGCCAGGCCGACGCCCGGCGCCGCGTGCATGGTGAGGCGCAGCGCCTCGACGAACCGTGCCAGCAGCGACGGCTCCAACTGCCCGTCGAAGGGCTCGGCCACGCGCCGCAGCACCGGATCGCCGGCCGCGACGATCGGCAACGGCCCGCCGACGGCGAGCAGTTCCCCGACCCGTTCGGCAAAGGGCGCACGATCACTCGGAGTTCCCATCGCGCCAGGATGCCACGGCGTACGGCAACCACCGAGCTCCACTGTGACGCACACCACCAAAACGACGGGGAACTGGGGACGTCCTCGCCCCGACCACTGGGAGCACCCCGCCCCCACGACGTCCCCGGAGCGCCCACCGATGACCACCACCTCCGCGACCCCCACGGACGAGACCCCAGGACCGGCGACCCCGCCGCCGCCCCCACCCGGCAGATGGTCCACGCTGCGCCCGCTCGTCCTGCGCCTGCACTTCTACGCCGGCCTGTTCGTGGCGCCCTTCCTGCTGATCGCGGCGGCCACCGGCTTCCTCTACGCCGCCTCCTTCCAGGCCGAGAAGATGCTCTACGCGCACGAACTGACCGTCCCCGACGTGGGCGAGAGCAAGCTGCCGGTCTCCGAGCAGGTCGCCGCCGCCCGGCAGGCCCACCCCGAGGGGACGGTGTCGGCCGTACGCCCCTCGCCCGAGGCGGACGCCACCACCAGGGTGCTGCTGTCCGGCGTCGAGGGCGTCGACGCGGACCACACCCTGGCGGTCTTCGTCGACCCGTACACCGCGAAGGTGCGCGGCGCCCTCGAACAGTACGGCTCGACCGGCGCGCTGCCGCTGCGCACCTGGATCGACGAGTTCCACCGCGACCTGCACCTCGGCCAACCGGGCCGCCTGTACAGCGAGTTCGCCGCCAGCTGGCTTTGGGTGATCGCGAGCGGCGGCCTGGTGCTGTGGTTCTCCCGGCGCCGGGCCCGGCGCAAGCTGCGCGGCACCAGCGGCCGGCGCCGCACCCTGGGCCTGCACGGCACGGTCGGCGCCTGGGCCGCGGCCGGGTTCGTGTTCCTTTCGGCCACCGGTCTGACCTGGTCGACGTATGCCGGGGCGAACATCGAGAACCTGCGTGTCTCGCTCGGCCAGACCACCCCGTCCGTCTCGGCCTCGGCGTCGGGCGCGTCGGGCGGCGAGCACGCCGGCCACGGCGCGGCGGCGGGCGCCGGCGGAGACGCCGATCACGGGGTCGGCCTCGACAAGATCCTGGCCGCCGCGCGCGCCGAGGGCCTGGGCGACCCCGTGGAGATCGTCCCGCCCGCCGACGCGTCCTCCGCCTACGTCGTCAAGCAGGTGCAGCGGAGCTGGCCCGAGAAGCAGGACTCGGTCGCCGTGGACCCGGCGACGGGAGAAGTGACCGACGTACTCCGCTTCGCCGACTACCCGGTGCTCGCCAAGCTCAGCCGCTGGGGCATCGACCTGCACACCGGCAGCCTGTTCGGCCTGCCCAACCAGATCGCCCTGATGCTGCTGGCGGCCTCACTGATCCTGCTCATCATCTGGGGCTACCGCATGTGGTGGCAGCGAGGCAGGGGTTCCGCGTTCGGCCGCCCGATCCCGCGCGGCGCGTGGCAGCAGGTGCCGCCACTGCTCCTCGTCCCCCTGCTGGCGGCGGTCGCCGTCCTCGGCTACTTCGTGCCACTGCTGGGCATCCCACTGGCCGCGTTCGTCGCGCTCGACGTCGTGTTCGGCGAGATCGCTCACCGCCGGGGCCGTCGGACGTATGCGAGCGGTGCGTCGCCGAAACGGTGAGCGGCTGCGCCGAGTGCCGAGTCGCAACGGCGGAGCGGTGAGCCGCGACGGGGGAGCGGTGAGCCGCGACGGGGGAGCGGTGAGCCGCGACGGGGGAGCGGTGAGTACGGCATCGCACTCACCGCACTCACCGCGCCCACCGGGCTCACCACTCACCGCTCCGCCGTGGCACCGCCGCTCAGCGGCCGGCGAAGTCCCCCGCCAGGGCAGCGGCGATCCGCAGCTGCGCGTCGGCCTCCTCCTGCCGCCCCTGCCGTTCGAGCGTGCGTCCCAGCATCAGCCGGGCGTACTGCTCGACCGGATCGCGCTCGACGACGGCCCGCAGCTCCGCCTCCGCACGCCGCAGTTGGGCCGAGTGGTAGTAGGCGCGCGCCAGCAGCAGCCGAGGCCCGGTCTGCTCGGGCACCTCCCCGACCAGCCCGCTCAGGACACGTGCCGCGGCCGCGTAGTCCTTGGCGTCGAAGAACAGCCGCGCGCGCTCCCAGCGCTCCGTCGGTGATCCGTGGTCGTAGTACGTCGTGTCCACTGGTGACCTCCTTCGGCGTACTCAACCGCGCGACATGGTTGAACATTCCACAACCGCGAGTGTGTCGACGGCGGCGTGTGGTCCCGCCACGGTGACGGCCGCGGGACGGTCTGACGCGGGGGGCCGTCCGGGGCTAGGTTGGGCAGCATGAGCAATCTTGATCGTGAGGCGGTTCCCAGCCTGTGCGGCGGCCGCGGCTTCGTGGTGGCGGAGCCCGTGCGGGAACTCCTCAGCCCTCGCCACGTCAGGCTCGGCGAGTCCACCGAGGTCCGCCGACTGCTGCCCAACCTGGGCCGGCGCATGGTCGGAGCCTGGTGTTTCGTCGACCACTACGGCCCCGACGACATCGCCGACGAGCCCGGCATGCAGGTGCCGCCCCATCCGCACATGGGCCTGCAGACGGTCAGCTGGCTGCACGAGGGCGAGGTGCTGCACCGCGACTCCACCGGCAGCCTGCAGACCATCCGCCCGCGCCAGCTGGGACTGATGACCTCCGGCCGCGCGATCAGCCACTCCGAGGAGAGTCCGCGCTCGCACGCCCGTTACCTGCACGGCGCGCAGCTGTGGGTGGCCCTCCCGGATGCCCACCGCCACACCGACCCGCACTTCGAGTTCCACGCCGACCTGCCCCTCGTCACGGCCCCCGGCCTGACGGCCACCCTGCTCCTCGGCACCCTCGACGGCGCCACCTCACCGGGCACGACGTACACCCCCCTCGTCGGCGCGGACCTGACTCTCACAGGCGGCACGGACGTACGCCTCCCGCTGGAACGGGACTTCGAGTACGCCGTCCTGTCCATGGCCGGCGAGGCCCACGTCGACGGCGTGCCGCTGGTGCCGGGCTCGATGCTCTACCTCGGCTGCGGCCGCGACGAACTCCCCCTGCGCGCCGGCTCCGACGCGAGTCTGATGCTCCTGGGCGGCGAGCCGTTCGAGGAGGAGCTGATCATGTTCTGGAACTGGATCGGACGGTCGCAGGAGGAGATCGCACAGGCCCGCCAGGACTGGATGGAAGGGACAAGGTTCGGCGAGGTGAAGGGGTACGACGGGGACCCGTTGCCCGCCCCTGCGCTGCCTCCGTTGCCGCTGAAGCCGCGTGGAAGGGTGCGTTGACCTGGGGGAATGATTGACGGCGCGGTGATGGCCGGTCGGCCGTCCTGCGTCGTTCTTCGCAGGTTCCCTCGCGGACGCTGGGCGGCTGGGTGTGGTGCAAGCCCGATGCGTTGTGCCGTGTCCGTCGAGGGTGTGTCCATCTGTGGGTGGCTGTGGCAGGACACTTGCCAACCCTTTGCTAACTCTACTGACGCGTCATCAGGTGTCGGCGGAGTTCGTGGCTTACGTCTGCTGTGGTGGCGTTGTCATGGCAAGCTGGGTGACCATCAGATGGATTCCGAACCGGCGGGCGACCGTCGCATGCTCCGGCGCACGGACTTGCTACTCGGCCTGTCGTCTTGTAGAGGTTCTACACGAGGTGTGACCGCTGTGGCGGTGAGGCTCGTGTTGCCCTCCCGGAGGGGTGCTGTGTCGGGGCGCTCGCAGCAGGTTCTTCGTCTGCTGGTGGTACGGCGCCAGTGTGGCTCTAACCTGTGTCGATGACGCAAGTTGCTCCTGATGCGGCTTCGTGGGCCCGTCAATGGTCCGGATCTTGGCTTCTCATCCGACAGTAAGGGCAAGAACTCTGCATCGGGATGCAACCGGTGAAGGACGGCGGGCGCCCTCGCGTGCGTGGGACTCTGGGGTGCGGCGGGAAGTGCAGCGCTCAATGAGATGCCTCTTTGCCGCGTGCCGGTACCACATGGCACAGGTTGTAGAAGCCGTCCAAGGGCGTCTATGCCAGTCCAGCGCGGACACGAAACCGCAGGTCGGAGCCTCTTGGTCCGAGAGGGTCTGCCCAGTTGGTGATCGCCGTGTGATGCGCGGGTGTTGGGGCGAGGCCCCGCCGAGGTCCGTCCTAGCGGGGTCTCTGCCCGGGTCCGTGAGATGGCGAAGCCGCACCGGAGCGCTCCGGTGCGGCTTCGACGTGAGGTCGAACGCACTGGCGCGCACGATGCGGTCGGTGCCTCGAAGGAGTCCATGCGCCTGTGACTCTCTCGGGTGCCTGATTCGCGATCGCACCCGCTCATCCGTTCGTGCCGGGGTCGCTTTCCCCCCCAGCGCGACCGGGCCGCGCGAGTGTGGGATCGACGGCCGGATCAACTGGCTGGTCACCGGCAGCTGAACCGGTCATCTCGGTCTGTGGCCAGGACGCGGCTGCGTCGCTGTCGCGTATGGCGTCCATGTGGGCGTCGGTTCGTAACCCCGTTGCGGGTGTCCGTGCTCGGTGGGTCCGGGTCGATCGGCGCCGGGGCGGGGTGCCCGACCGCCACGTCCGGCCCCGGCCCGGCCCGGGGCCCGGGTGAACTGGGGGCCGCCTCCTGGTGGCGAACTCGGCCTCGAGCGGACGAAGAGACCGCGAGGGTGACGGCGACGCACAGGATGCCCCGACGTGCGGGGCCTGCGGGCTCTTGACCCTTACGTGGCGTCAGGCTCCATAGTGGGGCACGTGGAGGATCACTGGACCGTGGGACGCGTGGCTGGGCTGGCCGGCGTGAGCGTCCGCACGCTGCATCACTATGACGAGATCGGGCTCGTGCGTCCGTCGGCGCGGACCGCGGCCGGGTACCGGGCCTATTCGGCGGGCGACGTGGAGCGGCTGCGGGAGGTGCTGGCCTACCGGCGCTTGGGCTTCGGGCTGCGGGAGGTTGCCGAACTGGTCGGCGACCCGTCCGCCGACGCGGTCGCGCACCTACGCCGACTGCGCGGCCTGTTGCTGGAGCGGCGCGATCGCGCCGACGCCATGGTGGCGGCCATCGACACGGAACTTGAGGCACGGGCGAAGGGACTGGCGGTGACACCGGAAGAACAACTGGAAATGCTCGGTGCACGGCTGTACGACGCGATCGGCGGCGCCTACACCAGGACACGGCGTACCGATCCGCGGATCGCCGCGCAGATCTGGGCCGCGCTCGGGGACGCGCGGACGGTGCTGAACGTCGGGGCCGGCACCGGCTCCTACGAGCCCGCTGATCGCGACGTGACCGCGGTGGAGCCATCGGCGGTCATGCGGGAACAGCGACCCGCGGGCTCGGCGCCGTGCGTGGCCGCCGCCGCGGAGAACCTGCCGTTCGAGGACCGCTCCTTCGACGTCGCGATGGCCGTCTCCACCGTTCACCACTGGGGGGACCCGATTGCGGGGCTGCGCGAGATGCGGCGCGTGGCCCGCCGCGTGGTGGTGCTCACCTTCGACACCGACGAGCCCGGATGGCAGGACCGGTTCTGGCTCACCCGCGACTACCTGCCCGAGTTCGCCACCGTCCTCGCGGACTTTCCCTCGCTCGCCAGGATGGCCGACGCGATCGACGCCCGCGCCGAGCCGGTACCCATCCCGTGGGACTGCGCCGACGGCCTGTTCGAGGCGTACTGGCGCCGACCGCGGGCGTATCTGGAGGATCACGTACGCCGTGCGTCGTCGGTGTGGACGAGGGTCGGCCAACAGGCCGAGCAGCGGGCGGTACGAAGCCTCGGCGACGACCTCGACTCCGGCCGTTGGGCCGAGGACAACAGCTACCTCGTCGACATCGACGCGGCAGACCTCGGCCTCCGCCTGCTCATTGCCTGAACCACGGCGCGTTGCTCCTGCGGGGGCGGGGCCGCCGGGAACACCCCGCGATGCCGTTCGAGTCGGTCCACAAGCACCTCGGAAGATGAGACCGGGAAAGGGGCCGGGGTGCAACGAGGTCGGCGCATTCCCCCTGACCGGGGAGAACACACCGTAGTGCGGATGAATGCGAGCGTCGAGGACCGCTACTTCCACGCCCTCCGTGTGCCCCTGGTGGGCTCCGAGCACGCCCCACTGGGCGAGGAGAACTGTCCCCGCCGGCGCGGCTTATCGTGAGAGGAGTCCGGTATCTCGGTGTGTGTCGGTGTGTGCCGGTTTCCGGTCAGGTGTTGCACGCCGTTGTCACTGCCGGTTGAGGGCGGTGGCGACCTGGTCCATGACGTGCTGCCAGTGCGCCCGTTGCCGTTCGCGCTCTTCAGCGCTTGCCAGGTGCTCCTGGTGGAAACGGAGCAGCGTCCGGGCTCCGTCCGATGCGGGGGTGAGGGCGACCTGGACCGTGGTGGTGCCGTGGGTGACGCGGATGCGGTCTGCGGGGCGGTAGCCGCGCACCTCGCCCGCCACTCCTTCGGTCGTCCGGTAAGGGGTGCCACGTTCCGGGGCGAGGACCGCGCCGGGGCCGAGCCAGAGGGCGATGCCTTCGGGACTGCTGATGAAGTCCCAGACGATGCCTGCGGGGCGGGGCAGGGTGCGGGACACGCCGATCTGCCAGCCGACGTCCTTGGTGAGTCCTGTGGGCATGACGGTCATCCTTCCTCGGTGTGGCGGGCGCGCAGCGCCCTGACCTTGTGGCGGTTGCCGCAGTGCTCCATGGAGCACCAGCGGCGGCGGCCGGGGCGTGAGGTGTCGACGTAGAGGAGGTGGCAGTCCTCTGCGGCGCAGGTGCGGACGCGGTGCGCGAAGGGGCCGGTCAGCAGCTCGACGGCGTCCCGGGCGACGGTGGACGCCAGGTGCGTTCCGGTGGGGGTTCCGGCCCACTGTCGCTTCCCGGCCGGCGTGATGGCGGGGGCCATGGCCGGACGAGCGGCTGCTTCAATGATGGCCTCCAGGTCGCGGGGCGGGTGAGGCTCGCCGCGCGTGTGGGCGATGATCACCCGGAACAGTGCGTCGCGCAGTCCTCGTGTGTCGGCCACTTCTGCTTGGGAGATGTCCAGCGCGGGCGTCGGAGTCAGTCGCGACCGGTCTGCCCAGGCGGCCAGGTCGGCGGGCTCGTGCAGGACCTCGTGCCGGCGGTAGGAGCCGGGGCCGCCGGTGATCAGCAGTTCCAGGCACAGTGCGCCGGGGCCGAACCGGTAGGCGACGCCGGTGTGGGAGCACAGCGTCAGCCCCTTGGCTGCGGAGACGTCCATGTAACCAATATAACCGGTTACTTGGCCCTTGGGTCGGAAGCTGGTCATCGACAGCACGAACGCCTCCGTCCTCGCGGACTCGACGCGCGTGAACCGAGGGCCGGCCGGGCACTGGCGGATCATGCAGGACCGGTGGGCAACGAGTTCTGCGTGGCTTGAGTCCGGTCCCGGTTCGCGGAGCATGGGTTCTCCGGCACCGGGAACGGGCTCATACGCTGCTCAGGACACCGGCCCCGCCGTACCGTGCGGCATAGGCCCCATTGACCCGCAGGGTTGTTGACGCGGGTGATGGGTGGGTGGCCGTCGAGTGAGGTGTGGCTGCGGTGGTGGTTGTAGGTGTGCAGTAAGTCTGCCAGGGCTGCTGTTCGTTCGGTGTTGCTGGTGTAGGGCCGCAGGTAGGCCCACTCGTCCAGCAGGGTCCGGTTGAAGCGTTCGACCTTGCCGTTGGTCTGCGGCCGGTAGGCGCGGGTGAGCTTGCCCCTCGCGCCGAGGTCGGCCAGTGCATCGCGCCAGGCGAAGCTCTTGCGGTAGGGCCAGGCGTTGTCGGTCAGCACCCGCTCGACGCGGTCGATGCCCTGTGCGGCGAAGAAGGCTGCGGCGGCCGTCGAAGGCCAGCGGCGCGCCGGCGGTCGAACTCGGTGAGATGCCGGGCGCGGTCAGTCGTATGGAAGCTCCAGCGGGGCGAAGACATCGAAGAGGTCGCCGGGGCCGGGATTCTCCGGATGTGTGGCGCCGCCCAGATGGTGCAGCACCCCCCACACGGCGTTCAGCGCCGTGGTCACGGCCCCCTCGGCGAAACCCCCGGTCCAGGAGACGTCGTCCCCGCACAGGAAGAATCCGCGCTGCTCCGGGTCCATCCCGTCCTGCATGAACTGGGTGAACAGTCGTCGTTGATAGCGGTAGTGGCCGGGCAGATTCGACTTGAAGGCCCCCATATAGCGGGGCTCGGTCTCCCAGGTGACGGTCAGCGGCTCCGCGACGATGTGCGAGCGGATGTCGACACCCGGATAGATCGCGCCCAGCTGGGTCAGCAACGCCTTCAGCCGTTCCTCGGCCGAGAGCGTGGCGACCTTCAACGAGTCGTCGTTCCAGGTGTACGACAGACACATCACCGCATGCCGGTCAGGCCCCTCGTCGAACAGGTAGACCCCGCGCGGCAGCCGATCGGTGAGCGTCATGCTCATCACATCCTGGCCGGTCGTCGGGTCGATGTCCCGCCAGAACGGCCGGTCGACCAGGACGAACAGCTTGGAGGCGCCCATGTAGTGGGTCCGCTCCACCGCCGTCCACAGCGGAGTGGACAGCAGCGCCGGATCGCAGTCGATCTGGTGCAGCAGCGTCCACACGTGCGGGCTGAAGACCACCGCGGGGAACCCCCGCTCCTCTCCGTCCTCGTCCGTCACCCGTATGCCGTCCGCCGTATGCCGTAGCCGGGTGACCGCGGGGCGTGGCCGGCCGTCGTGCAGTGACGCCAGCGAGGTGCCCTTCGGCCAATGCGTGAGCGTCGTCGGCCGGTGCTCCCACAGCCCGTGCGGCACCTGGGAGGAGCCGCCGATGATGCCGACCTGGTTGTCGTCGGCCCCGGTGACTACGACACGCAGCACCTCCAGCACCGAGTTGGGGAAGTCGGTGTCCCATCCGCCGGTGCCGAAACCGACCTGGCCGAAGAACTCCCGGTGCCGGAACGACCGGAAGGTGGGTGAGGTGGCCAAAAACCCGTAGAAGGATTGGTCGTCGAACTCCGCGACCAGTCGGTTCCAGAGCGCCTTGAGCGAGATGACGTCCCGCCGTTGCACGGCGTCACGCAACACGGCCAAGTCGGCCCGCTCCTGCAGCGCTTTCTCCCAGGCGCTGGCGACCCCATGGTAGAGGTCCGGGAGCTCGTCGGGCCTGCGCGCCCGGTCGCGACCGCCGTTCAGGGCGATCAGCGTGCTCGGGGTGGTCGGCGCCAGCGGGTTGGGAAAGGGGCGGGTGCGCAGCTCCAGCAGGTCTATGTAGTGGAACAACGACCTCGCGGAGAGGGGGAAGCGCATCGCACCCATCTCTGCCTTGTACTCCGGATTTCCGGGAAAAGGCATGGAGCGCATCCGGCCGCCCAGCTGCTCCGCTTCGTAGAGGACCGGACGAAGCCCCAGGCGTAGGAGTTCGTATGCCGCGGTGAGGCCGGACACTCCGCCACCGACGACCGCGACTTCGGTGCCGTGCACGGCGCTCGGCAGGGTGCCGAGGCCGACGGGATGGCGTAACCAACTGTCATAGGAGAAAGGAAAGTCCGGCACCAGCATCGTCGTGGCGGACGTAGGTGCAGACATCATGGCGTGAACCTCCTGGGCGCCGGACGGCATGTCGATATCGCCCACATCGCCTGACTGCCGGAGCCGCACCAGCCACGCCTCGATTCTGCGTACGGGAACTCCGTCACCGTATGCGCGAGTGCGGTTCAGACGCCCTCGAAGCGAAGCCGATCGATTCGGACGAGCTCCTTGACGACGCTCCACTGACACCTGGAAACACCACACCCTGTCTCTGTGCCGGGTGGGAGGCGACCAAACCCCGTTATGTGTAGGCGGCATGCGCACTGTACCAGTGCCGTTGACATGGCAACGTAACCAACTCCCCGACCACGAGTGCATTTTGACTGGTTCAGGGTTCAGGGGTTCACTGGACGTTCGACCGCCGTGAGATCAGGCCTGCCTGTTCCTGACCCCTGCCGGACGCGGTGGCTTGAGCCGCAGCCTCGGTGGGCGCCTGGAGTCTTCGGTTCGAAAGCTCGGACGCGGTGTACTGCGCGCCGCGGCGTCGTACCAGGGCCTGGCAACCAGGCGGTCGGCTTCCGCGCAAGGGGTCCCCGTGACGCCTGCGCCCTGGACGGGCCCCGACCCCGAGGGCTTCTTGGTGCGCCGGCATGTCGTCCCGAGCCCCGTCGCGGTTCGTGGCGCGTATATGCTCGCAGCGTTGGATGCGTGTGACGGTCTTTTGGACTTGAACAGGGAGTTTCTGGCCCCTTGATGGAGAAGCTGTATACCGGCCGATGGGTTCGCCGTTATCACCCCTCGGATGAAAGCCCGATCCGGCTGGTCTGTCTGCCGCATGCCGGCGGCTCGGCCCCCTTCTACTTTCCCATGTCCCAGTCGCTGGCTCCGGCGGTGGATGTCCTGTCGGTGCAGTACCCCGGCAGACAGGATCGCAGGGATGAGCCCGGGATCACCGACATCGGTGTCTACGCCGACCGACTCACCGCGGAACTCGTGCCATGGCTGGACAGGCCACTGGCTCTTTTCGGCCACAGCATGGGCGCGGTTCTGGCCTTCGAGGTGACCCGCAGGCTGGAGCGCGACCATGGCGTCTCACCGGTGCGGATCTTCGCCTCCGGACGGCGCTCACCCTCGAGTTTCCGCCACGAGACAGTGCATCTGCGGGACGACGACGGGATCGTTGCGGAAATGCGTGCACTCAGCGGAACTGACTCGAGGATTCTCGGTGACGAGGAAATCCTCCGCATGGTGCTGCCTGCCATTCGCAGCGACTACACCGCGATCGAGAACTACCGCGCCGCACTTGAAGACACCGTGCTGGCCCCCGTCACGGTACTGACCGGTGATGCCGACCCGAGGACGAGCAGGGAAGAAGCGGACGCCTGGGAAAGGCACACCACTGGTGGATTCGGCATTCACCGTTTCCCCGGCGGCCACTTCTTCCTGGCGAGTCATCAGGAACGGATCATGAAGCTTGTCTCTGAAGAGCTGGCCGCCGCCGCTCGGAGGGGCTGAGCCGCCGCTCGCAAGGCCGAGCAGAACACCGCCGCCTCGGCGCGGTGTTCGCGGTCGTCATGAGCTGCCGAAGGCCTCCTGGCCATGGCCTTGGTCGGGCTGGGAGAACAGCTGGTCCGCGAGCTCCTCGAGCTTTCGCCTGTGTGGCTTGCCGTTGGCGTTGAGGGGGAAGCGGTCGAGCACATGCAGACGGTTCGGCTGCTCCCAGGGCGGCAGGACCGCCTTGATGAGGGCCTGCCAGTGTTTGGCGTCGCGGGCTTGCTCATCTTCGACGAAGAAGACGAGGGAACAGCCCCGGTCCGCGGCGGGCATGGAGACGATCTTGGCTGAGCATCCCCGGTCGGCGATCTTGCGTTCGATGATCTCCGGGTAGAGGGTGTAGCCGTTGCGGTTCACCGCCAACTTGCGGCCAATCACGTGGAGGTTGGCGTGGTCGTCGAGGTAGCCGAGGTCGCCGGTGGTGAACCAGCCCTGGGGGACGGAGTCGAGGTCGCCGTCGGGGTTCAGGTAACCGAGCATCATGTCCGGGCAGTCAACGAGCACCTCGCCGATCTCGTCCGAGGACAGCACTTCGCCGGTGTCGCCGACCACCTTCAGGGCGAGCCCGTCCAGCACCGTTCCGCAGGCCACGGGGTTGTCGAGTGTTGCGAACGCCACATTGCCCAGTTCGGTGCTGCCGTAGCTGTCGAGCAGCGGCAGGCCGAACTCGTCGACGTAACGGCGGTTGAGGGTGGGGTCGAGCGCGGCGGCGCCGCTGCAGAACATGCGGACCGTGCCGAGGGATGCTTTCGCCGCGGGGCGTTTCGCGAGGATGTTCAGGATCGAGCGGTACGTCGCCGGTGTCGCGTCCAGGACGGTTGCGCCCGTGTACCCGGCGATGCGCAGTGCGCGGTCTAATCGGCGGAAGGGGGCGATCACCAGCGAACAGCGGACGATCCACGCGATCAGGACCATCGACAGCCCGTACTGATGGTTGAAGGGCAGCAGCGGCAGCAGCACGTCGTCGGAGGTGTGCCCGACCTGTTCCGCGTTGCGTTCGAGGTTCTTCAGGAACCGGCCGCCGTTCTTCACGATTCCCTTGGGCTGACCGGTGGAGCCGGACGACCACATGATCAGTCCGTCGGGCAGCGCGGACCACGCGGTGAAGTCAAGGGTGCGATCTGTGGGCGTCCGTCCCGCCGACACGGCCAGCAGCTCGTAGAGGGAGGCGACTTCATCGCCGTCGAGCACCGGTGCATCGTCGTCGACCAGGACGACCTTTGCCCTGGCCTGGGTTCGGATACGTTCCGTTTCGGCGGCCTTCTCCTGCTGGTCCACCAGTACGATCGACGCGCCGATGTGCATCAGAGCCAGTAACGCGCCTACAAAACCTGTCGAGTTTCCCGCCTTGAGCAGGACCCGCGTGCCGGTGTGTACTCCCCGCGCACGCAGGGTGTCGGCGATGGCGAGAGCCTTCTGCTCGAAATCCGTCAAAGTCTCGGCCGAATCGGCGGCGAAGATTTTCGCGGCCATGGAATTCACCCCGCTGTTCCGTGGAGGTCACCGCACGTTGGCGCGTCCCATCAACAGTCGTCGCTGAAGCGCACGACACGCATCGGCCGTGACTGAGCGCTCAGAGTAGTGGTCCTCGATCATGTCGTCCATAAAACCTGACCCGCTTCGATCGCGGCAACTCGCCAAGTTTAACTAATTGTTGGGTCTGGCTCCGGGGCGTGGCATGCTGGTGTTGATCAGTACGGCGGCTGGCTCCGACCGGCCGGTCGTCGTCCAGGGAAAGGACTTGCAGGTGGCTCGTTCCTTCATCGCCGAGTTAGCTACCTCCGGGCACACCGTGCCCGTCCGGGCATGCGTCTACGAGTCCAACCCGCCGGTGTGGCTGTTCCCCTCCATCGGCGAGTACCCCCTGTACGACGACTTCGCATACGGTCAGATGCTCAAGGACGAGCTGCGGATGAGTCGTTATGCCGAAGCCGTCCGACGCTACGCACCCGGGCGGACGGTGCTCGACATCGGCACCGGGCAGGACGCGGTGTGGGCGTTGGCCGCCGCCCGCGCCGGGGCGCGGCACGTGTGGGCCGTGGAAGTCATCCCCAAGTCCGCGCAGATCGCCCGGGAGGCCATCGAACAGGCCGGCTTCGCCGACCGGATCACCGTGGTCGAAGGCCTGTCCACCGAGATCGAGCTCGCCGACCCCGTCGACATGTGTGTCTCCGAGATCATAGGCACGCTCGGCGGCTCCGAGGGCGCGGGCGCGGTGCTGCGGGACGCTCGGGAGCGCTTGGTGAAGCCCGGCGGAGTGTTCATCCCGCACCGCAGCGTCACCACGGCCGTGGCGCTGGACCTGACCAGTGCGGCGGCCGGTGAACTGCCCAGCTTCCCCCTGTTCACCTTCCGTTATGTGGAGCAGGTGTTCGCTTCGGTGGGCCGCCCCTTCGACCTGCGGGTGTGCCTCGTGGGACTGCAGGACGACCCGCAGACGCAGGAACGGTCGTACGTATCCGACACAGCCGAGGTGGAGCCGCTCGAGTTCAACGGTGAACTGCGACCGGAGGGTGTCGACCGGGCCGAGCTGACATTCACGCGGCGGGGCCGCTTCCACGGGCTCGCGCTGGGCATGCGCCTGTGGGTGGCCGAAGGCGACGAGCCGCTCGACTCCCTGGTCCAGCCGAGCAGTTGGACCCCGGTGTACGCCCCGCTGTCAGAGGCAGGCCTGCCGGTGCGGCCGGGCGACCGGTTCGAGTTCCAGTTCACCACGGCGATGAGCGACGACGGCGTACACCCCGACTACGCGCTGACGGGCAAGCTGCGCCGTGACGTCGGTCCAGCAGTGCCGTTGCGCTGGAGTTCGGCACACCATCAGCATGGCTTCCGCTCGACGCCGTTCTACCGATCGCTGTTCCCAGAAACTTGAGACTCCCCCTCAGCTCCAGAACTGGGACCAGAGACAAATGCAACGCCTTTAGGCACTGAGACCGGCTCAGCCTGCGCGGAGCCGAATCCGACCCGCCCACGAGGACCAAGGCCGTGGCTCCTTTCCCCTGCATGTCGGTACAGCGTCGTGCCGCCACCGACCGCGGCGCCGGCGAACCACCGGCGGTCCACCCCGCATATGGAGGAACGATGCCCAGCCCCACCGGCCGCCCGGCGACCCGGGCACCTCGCCCCGGCGAGCAGACGAGCGCGGTCGTGTTCCCGGGACTGGCGGGAACGACCTTCGCCGCCCTGGGGAAGTTCCTCGTTCTGGACCGGTTCGCCCGCCCCCGGCTGCGCGTCGCCGACGAGGTGCTCGGCTACTCGCTGCTCCAACGCTTCCGCGACTCCGCGGACGACGACTACTCCGAGGCGGCGCAGGTCGCGTCCCTCATCAGCTCGCTCGCGCTCGCCGAGCGGGCGGAAACACAGTCAGGCGCGCGGCCTTTCTTATGCGCGGGGCCGAGCTTCGGTCTCCGCCCCACCGCCGTCTACTCCGGCGCCCTGGACCTCGCCGATGGAATCCGGCTGACCGCCCGGATCGCGCGCCGGGAACGCGAGTACTTCCTCACACGACATACCGACCTGGTCACCCACACCGTCGCACGCGTACCGGAGGACCGGCTGGCCGAACTGCTCGCCGAGTGGACCGGGCGCGGCGACTGGTTGGAGGTCTCGGGCGACCTCGACCGCGGGTTCGCCATGGTGTCGATGCGGGAGGCTCTCCTCGACGACTTCAAGACCGCCATCAGCCGGATCGGCGGCTACTCCATGTACACCATGCGCCCGCCCGCCCACGCCACCCTCCTGGGCGAACTGCGCCACGCGATGGAGCAGGACGTCTTCTCCGGGTTCGACATCCGCGCGCCCCGGATCACCGTGGTCAAGGACCAGGACGGCTCGATCGTCGACACGGCCGAGGCCATGCGCACGATGCTGCTCGACACCTTCAACCGGCCGTTCGACTGGCGCGCTGTCGTCGGCACCCTCGTCGCCCGGGGAGTGCACACCGTCCACTTCACCGGAGCAGACGCACTCTTCTCCCGGTTGGACACCACTGTCCGGCACTTCCACGTCGTGAAGGTCGACCCGAAGTCGGCCTTGCTGCCCTCGCCGTCCCACGTTGGAGAAACCGCATGACCACCGATGCCCCGTCGTCGACGCCTTCGGGACCCGAGGCACCGGAGGACCTGCTGGCACGGCTGCACCGGGTGACCCCGGAGCGGGCCCGGCACCTGCTGCTGGACCTCGTCGTAGCGCAGATATCCGCGGTCCTTCAGCTGCCGGACGGGGAGCGCGTCAAGCCGGAACAGCGGTTCGCGGACCTGGGGCTGGGCTCGCTGGCCGCGGTCGACCTGCACCGCGGCCTCACCGCCGCGACGGGCCTGTCCCTGCCGGTGTCGATGGCGTTCGACGAACCGACCGCGGCCGATCTGACGGACTTCCTCGCCCACGAGTTGTTCGGCGACAAGGACACCGCCGCCCCCGTACGCCACGAGCGGGCCACCGCCGACGACCCCGTCGTCCTGGTCGGCATGGGATGCCGGTTCCCCGGCGGGGTGGGCTCACCCGAGGACCTCTGGCAGCTGGTGCTGGACGAGACCGACGCCATCGGGGACTTCCCGGACGACCGCGGCTGGGACGTGGCCGGGTCCTACGACAGCGACCCTGACCGCGCGGGCAAGACCTATGTGCGCTCCGGTGGCTTCCTCACCGGGGCCGCGGACTTCGACGCCGAGTTCTTCGCGATCTCACCGCGTGAGGCCCAGGCGATGGACCCACAGCAGCGGCTGCTGCTGGAGGTTTCGTGGGAGGCCGTTGAGCGGGCCGGGATCGACCCGAAGGCCCTGGCAGGGTCCGCGACCGGCGTGTTCGTGGGGATGGAGGACCACGAGTACGGCCCGAAGCTCGTCCACGCACGCGACGGTGCCGAGGGCTACCTGATCACGGGCAACGCCTCGAGTGTCGGTTCGGGCCGGATCGCTTACGCGATGGGGCTCCAGGGCCCGGTACTCACGGTCGACACCGCGTGCTCGGGCTCCCTGGTCGCGCTGCACCTCGCCGCGCAGTCCCTCGCCCGCGGCGAGTGCGACCTGGCACTGGCCGGAGGTGTCGCCGTGATGGCGACCGTCGGCGGCTTCCTCGGATTCAGCCGCCAACGCGGACTCGCCGCCGACGGCCGGTGCAAGGCCTTCGGTGAGGGCGCTGACGGCACCGCCTGGGGCGAGGGCGTGGGCATGGTCGTCCTGGAACGACTCTCCGACGCCCGGCGACACGGACACCAGATCCTGGCGGTCCTGCGCGGCTCCGCGATCAACTCCGATGGCGCCACCAACGGCCTCACCGCGCCCAGCGGTCGCGCGCAGCAGCGGCTCATCCGCCAGGCGCTCGCCAACGCCGGCGTCGCGCCCTCCGAGGTCGACGTCGTCGAGGCGCACGGCACCGGCACCGCCTTGGGAGACCTGATCGAGGCGCAGGCGCTGCTCGCCACCTATGGCCAGGGCAGGACGGAGCCCGTGTGGCTGGGGTCGCTGAAGACCAACATCGGCCACACCCAGGCCGCGGCGGGTGTGGCGGGCGTCATCAAGATGGTGATGGCGATGCGCCACGAAGTCATGCCGCGCACCCTCCACTCCGATGAGCCGTCATCCCGCGTGGACTGGACGTCCGGCGCGGTGGAGCTACTGCGGTCGGCACGCGAGTGGCGGCGTACGCAGCGACCGCGCCGCGCCGGGGTGTCCGCGTTCGGCTTCAGCGGCACCAACGCACACCTGATCCTCGAGGCAGCCCCCGACACCGCTCCGGCGGAGCGGCAGGCCGTGACCGGGCCGGTGCTGCTGTCCGCCCTGGACCAGGAATCCCTGCGTGCCCAGGCGCAGACACTGGCCCACGCGGACCTCGCTTCCGTGCGGGACTACGTGTCCTCGGCGGCGACCGCCCGGACATGGCTGCCCCACCGAGCCGCGGTGGTCGCCACGGACGCGGACGCAGTCCGCCGTGGCCTGAGCGCCCTGGCCGCCGGAGAAGAAGCACCGAACGTGACGAGCGCACGCGTGAGCGAGGGACACACCGCGTTCCTGTTCACGGGCGACGCGACCGAGCTGCCCGGAATCGGGCTGTCCGAACGGTTCCCGGTCTTCGCCCAGGCCCTCGACGCCGTGTGCGCGGAGCTCGACGTCCACCTGCCCCGCCCGTTGAAGCCGATGCTTCTCGGGACCCTGCACGTCGACGAGGCACTGGACGACGCCGCCTGGGCGCAGCCCGCGGCCTTCGCTGTCGAGGTCGCGCTGGCCCGGTTGCTGGAGTCCTTCGGCGTCGTTCCGGACCACGTCATCGGGCAGGGCTCCGGCGAGATCACCGCCGCCCATGTTGCCGGGGTGCTCTCCCTGGCGGACGCCGCCGCGCTGTCCGCAGCGCGCGGCAGGCTGGCGAGCGAACTCGCCGCTGCCGGTTCCCGAACCGGCGCCGTGCTGGAGGAGATGCGCTGGGTCGCCAGGGTGCTCACGTATTCCGCTCCGCGCATTTCGATCGTGGCCGGGCGGATCGTTTCAGCTGAGGAGATCGCCTCGCCCGAGCACTGGGCGAGCGGGCTCCTTGAGTCGGCGGATGTGTCCGACGGCCTGGAAGTGCTGCGTACAGCCGGTGTGGCGACGGTGCTGGCCCTCGGGCCGACCGCTGCCGACTCTGCCGACACGGTGACACTGCGCCCGGGGGACGCACAGGCGTTCATGGCCGCGCTGGCGGAACTGTACGTCCGCGGTGTTCCCGTGCAGTGGCAAAAGCTGTCCGGCGTCGACGACATGCGTGAGCCCTCCGCCTTCCAGTACCGGCACCCATGGCCCGGCCCCGAGCGGGTCGTGCCGTGGGTGGTGTCGGGTAAGTCGGCGGAGGCGGTGCGTGCTCAGGCGGCCCGGTTGCTGGAGTGGGCGGAAGC